>DATLTH010000096.1:0-4070 GCA_035533695.1 Allostellaceae bacterium
ATCCGCTCGGCGTCTACGTCCATGCCCTCAACTGGTCAAAGGAGCTCGGCTGATGCGCATTGCCTCGCTTGCAACCTTGTTGCTCGCCTCTGTTTCGCTCGGGGCGTGCGCTACCGCCTATAAACCGCCCGAGATCAGCTACGACGACACGCCGAAGCCGGCGGTGTTTCAGCCCGACCCGCCCAAGGCCGTGCAGATCGTAGAGCTGCCAAAGCCGCTTCCCTTGCCGGGCCAGCTCAAGCCGCTTCCGTCGGGGCGATCGGCACCACCGGAAGCCGCCGATCCGCACGTGCGCGTCGACCGCGCGAATGGCGCCGCGCGCGTTCAGCCGACGCGGGCTGGCTATCTCAACGCCATCCAGGTCTATCCCTTTTCGGACGGGGCGCTCTATCAGGTCTACGCCGCGCCTGGCGAAGTCACGGACATCGCACTCGAGCCGGGCGAGCAGCTCGTCGGCTCCGGCCCGGTCGCGGCAGGCGATACCGTGCGGTGGATCATCGGCGACACCGAGAGCGGCGCCGGGCCGGCGAAACGGGTCCACATTCTGGTGAAGCCCACGCGCCCTGATCTCGTCACCAATCTCGTCATCAACACGGATCGGCGCACCTATCACCTCGAGCTGCATTCCGACGCGAAGACGTACATGGCGTCGGTCTCCTGGGCCTACGCACAGGACCAGCTCATCGCGCTGCGCCAGCAGAATGCCGCGGCCGATGCCGCAACGCCGGTCGCCACTGGCGTCGATCTCAACGCGCTGAACTTCCGCTACCGCATCGAGGGCGACAATCCCGCTTGGCGGCCGCTGCGCGCCTTCGACGATGGCCGGCAGGTGTTCATCGAATTCCCGAGCGGCATCAGCCAGGGCGAGTTGCCGCCGCTTTGGATCATCGGTGCCGAAGGCGATGGCCAGCTCGTCAATTACCGCGTCAACGGCAACCACATGATCGTCGACCGGCTGTTCGCCGCGGCCGAACTCAAGCTCGGCGGCAAGCACCAACAGATCGTGCGCATCGTCCGCACCGACGGGAGGCCGCGGTGACGGATGCTCCCCGCGAAGAAGGCGGATCGACTGAAAGCAGTCGGCCTCCCGAGGAGATGCGGCTGCGATCGAGCCGTCCGCCGGTCACCCGTCTATCCCGCCGAGTGCTACTCGGCTTGGGCACGGCGGCGGCGATCGGCATTGGCGGCGCGCTGTTTTTCGCCTTGAAGCCGCAGCATCAGACCACAGGCTCCGAACTCTACAACACCAACAATCGCAACACGCCCGATGGCCTCGCGAATCTTCCGCGAGATTACACCGGGCTGCCCAAGCCAGCGCCGCAGCTCGGGCCGCCGCTGCCAGGCGATCTCGGCCGGCCGATGGCCAATGCGGGTGTTCCGGCGCCGGGAATGCCAGCAGGAGCCGATCCCGAGCAGCAGCGCATTGCACAGGAGCAGGAGGCGGCACGGGTCAGCCGTCTCTTCGCGACGACCAATGTCAGCCAAACCACAACCGCCGCTGCGCCGACACCGGCCGCCTCCCAGGCGCCGGTGGCCTCAAACAGCGGATCGGCCGATCTCACTTCGCAGGATCACAAGCTCGCCTTTCTCAATGGCGCTGTAGACCGGCGCACCACCAGCCCTGACCGCGTTCAGGCACCCGCGAGCAAATACATTCTGCAGGCGGGCGCGGTGATCCCCGCCGCATTGATCACCGGTTTGCGCTCCGACCTGCCCGGCCAAGTCACCGCACAGGTGACGGAAGATGTCTATGACAGCCCAACGGGAAAGATCCTTCTGATCCCGCAAGGCGCACGCCTGGTAGGGCAGTACGATGCGCAAATCGCTTTCGGGCAGACACGTGCGCTTCTCGTATGGAATCGCTTGATCATGCCGAACGGCCGCTCGATCGTTCTTGAGCGTCAGCCCGGCGCCGATCCCGAAGGCTATGCCGGCCTCGAAGACGAAGTCGACAACCACTGGGGTACGCTGTTCAAGGCGGCGATCCTCTCGACGCTCCTCAGCGTCGGATCGGAGGCCGGCATGAGCGGCAACAACAACGGCTCGCTCGCTGAAGCCATCCAGCAAGGGGTGTCGCAAAGCGTCAATCAGACCGGCCAGCAGGTGGTCAGCCGTTCGCTCAACATCCAGCCGACAATCACCATCCGGCCAGGTTTTCCGGTGCGCGTGATGGTCACGCACGATCTCGTCCTCGAACCTTACCGCGCATGAGGCAACGATCATGGCAAAGCTAAAGCTCGGCACGATTCCGGACGACAAGCCGGTCAAGCTGACGGTTGAACTGCCGGCCGCCATTCACCGTGATCTGGTCGCTTACGGCAATGCGCTTGGTCGCGAAACCGGCCAGGGCGCCGTAGAGCCCGCGAAGCTGATCGGTCCGATGCTGGCGCGTTTCATGGCGACGGATCGGGCCTTCGCGAAATTGCGGCGCGTCGGCGCGACGCCGCAGCGCGCCGTCCCAGATAGGCCCAGCTCAGAAAAGCCGGCGTGAGAGTGCTTCATCGCGCATGTAAGCGACGAACCGGCCGATAGCCGGGTCTTCCGCCTCCGGACACCACACGAGCTCGACCTGTACCCAAGCATTGTCCTCGCGGATCGGTCGGTAGACGACGCCGGGGAACACCACCTCAGCTTGGCTAGCGGTGGCGAGCGTGATCCCGAATCCCGCGGCGATCAGCGCGAACACGCTCTGTTTGCTTGCGGCATGGCACTGGAATTTGACACCGCAGCCCATGAACGAAGCGTAGAACGCCTGGGCCGACTGACTGTTGTCCCAGCCCTGAACGAGGAAGGTTTCCTTCCGCAAGCGCTTCCAATCGAGAGCCTCTTGCTCCGCAAGCGGATGTTCACACGGGATCGCCGCGACGATCCGCTCTCGGTAGAGCGGTGCCGTCACAGCGTCAGGCCAGAGCGTGTGGCTCGTCATCAGTGCGACGTCGACGCGGCGCTCCTGGACGGCCGCCTGAATCTCCCACTCGTTCATTTCCGCGATCGTGAGCCCCACCTTCGGATGCTTTGCCCGCCATCCGGACAGCAGATCGCAAAGCGGTTCGCCGATCGGCGGCATGCGCACCCCAAGGCGGACTTTGCCCACAATGCCGTTGCCGTTCTGATCGCCGGCGTGCCTGATCGCGTCGAGCTCGGCCAAAGCGCGCTGGATGTGGGCCAATACCGCCTTGCCACCACTGGTCAGCCGAACCCCACCATGCCCGCGCTCGAACAATGCAAGGCCGAGCTCGTCCTCAAATCGACCGACGCGACGGCTGATCGTGGACGTGTTGATCCCGAGAGACTTGGCGGCACGGGTGAAGTTTCCTGCCGCCGCCGAAGCCTCCAGATACATCAGATCGCGGATCTCCATGTCGGACAGGCTTTGCAAGTTTTACTCTGCGCCTCCCATCTCTGTGTCGGCAGCCGGATCACGGCCGATCGGCGAAACGGATCGGACGACCGATCAACTCGCTTGCACACGTGGCCATCACCGCGCCATCAATCACGGCTGCCGATCGCGCTCTACGCGACTGCCCGCTCCACGGTCCTATCGCGATGAGAGCGTTCGCGTCCCTCTCCCGCGGAGCTAATCACCGCGCCACTCAAACACCCGGCTTCCCTGACGCACTGAAGCCGCTCGCGAGACACCTCGAGGTAGCCGGCGACGGCGATCGTTTTTCCGATCGGCCGCGGCGAGCCGAGACGCCGCAAAGGCCAGCGCGCGCGGCACAGAATCCGCTCCATCCGCGCGTCCGTCACGGTGACGATATCGGTAAGCTTCCCCATCAAGCCGAACTCGATCATGCCGGCGAAGAGTTCGTAGGTCGCTCGCGCGATGCTGCCGGCCGTCTTCTCCTCTCGGCTGCAGAGATCGACGCCGAAGCGGCTGCTCTCCCAGATCGCGTCGGATGTCGGCGCGGGCTGTCCTTCCAAGAGCGCAGGGAACGTGTCGCGAAGCATGTTAGGGCCGGTCGTCGGCAAGAGCCGGACGCAGCCCTGAACACGACCGTCCGCGTTCCTCTGCAAAAGATAGGCGGGTCGACAGGCATCGAATTCGTCGACTTCCAGGTCGCCGCTGA
>DATLTH010000097.1:0-4883 GCA_035533695.1 Allostellaceae bacterium
ACCACGCCGGCCCCAACTCGGCGATCTTGTCGTAGAGCCGGGCGCGCAGATCCTCTTGCACCCGGTCGGCGGTGCGGTGGGCGACGAGCGTACGCAGGTGGTCGAGCAGCGCGCGCAGGACGACGGCGATGGCGACGCCGACCGCCAGAAGGGCGATGGTGCCGATCCCGGAGCCGGCGAACACGCGGGCCAAGAGCGCGCCGAGCAGCGCAAAACGGGCGATGCCGAAGCCTGCGGCGAGAAGGCCGATCCCGATCGCCGCCGCGATCCGGCCGCGCAGGCCGCGCGTCAGTTCCCACAAGCGGCGGTCGAAATACATCAGCGAACCTTGTGTTCCGAATTCGCCGCCCGGTCGGCATCGCCGAGGCTGCGCGGGTCCTCAACATCGACGGTCAGATGTTCGGTCGGCCGCGGTGTCGCGGTGACGATGCTGACGCCGTTCGGCGCCGAGAATCGGTGCCAAATGTTCTGCGGCACGACGATCGTCGTCCCTGCCGTGACGTGATGGCTTTCGAGCCCGGTCTCAGTCATCAGGTGCATGGTGCACGCGCCGTCGACGATCTGCACCAACTCGTCGCCGTTGGGGTGGCGTTCCCACGCCGCTTCGCCGGAAAATTTGGCGCTGTAGAGGTTGCCGTCACGGTACGGGGCCAGCGTCACAAAGGCGCCCGTTGCCTTTCGCTCGGCCTCGGTGGATTGCGGCCGGCGACCCTGCATCATCGGCATCTTCGCGAGCGTGTTCTTCAGATCGAGTATGGCGACCACGGTTTCCCTCCCGCGCGGCGATGGCGACCTCTATAGCATACCGGTAAAGTCTCCTTTCGGCGATTGACAGAGCGAGGGACAAGCAATGCACCGGGTATTGATCACCGGCGCGGGCGGCGGCATCGGCCGCGCCTTGCGCGAGACGTTGCGCGGCGTCTACCCAGTATTGCGGGTCTCCGACCGGGTGGCGCTCGCGCCGGCGCGCGACGGAGAAGAGGTAAGTCAGACCGACATCGCCGACATGGCGCAGGTCGAGCGGATGGTCGAAGGGGTCGACGGCATCATCCATCTCGGCGGCATCTCGGGCGAAAACACCTGGGAGAAGATTCTCGAAGGCAACATCGTCGGCCTCTACAACGTCTTCGAGGCGGCGCGGCGGGCCGGGGTCCGGCGCATCGTCATGGCGACCTCGAACCACGCCGTCGGCTTCTATCTGCGCGCCCAGCGGATCGACCACCGCGTCACCCCGCGCCCCGACAGCCGTTACGGCGTCTCGAAGGCGTTTTCCGAAGCGCTCGCCAGCCTCTACGCCGACAAGCACGGCATCGGATTTCTGTGCACCAGGATCGGCAATTTCGGAGTGAAGCCGATCGACAGCCGGCGCCTCGCAATCTGGATCAGCCCGCGCGACTACACGCAGCTCGTGCGCATCGGGTTGGAACACCCCGATATCCGCTTCGAGATCGTCTTCGGCATCTCGAACAACACGCGCGCCTGGTACGACAACGCAAACGCGTTGCGCCTCGGCTACCGCCCGCAGGACGATTCGGAGCCCTGGGCCGCCGACATCCTCGCCGCCGAGGCCGGCCAGGCGAAAGACCCGATCGCCGAGCGCTACCAGGGCGGCACCTTCTGCGCCGACGAATACGACGCCGAGACAATGCCGGAATAAGCGGCCCTCACGCCGCGACGGCGGAAAGCAGCCGGGCAACGGCGGCCGGGTCGCGCCAGGCGATCGCCACCTCGAGCACGTCGATCCCGGCACGCCACGATGGCGGGAGCCGCACCCAGTCTTTCGCGGTCGTCACCAGGCGCGCGCCGGCGCGCTCCGCCTCGCGCCGCAGCCGGGCGATCTCAGCCTCGGCGAAGGGGTGGTGATCGGCAAACGGATGGGCCGCGACAATTTCGGCGCCGAGCCTGCGCAGGAGGGCGAAAAACTTCTCGGGCCGGCCAATCCCGGCGAAGGCGACGACGCGCTTGCCGGCAAAGCGCTCGCCACCCGCCGGCTCCAGCGTCGCCCGCAACACCGGGCGTCCGCACTCGCGCACCGCGGGCGGCATCGCGCCGTCGCCCACCAGCACGATCGCGTCGGCGCGCGCCAGCCCGGCCGCAACCGCTTCGCGCAACGGCCCGGCAGGGATCACCTTTCCGTTGCCGAAGCCGTAATCGGCGTCGACGACGACCAGCGACAGGTCTTTCGCGACGCTCGGGTTCTGAAAACCGTCGTCGAGCAGGATGACCGTCGCGCCATCGGCCGCCGCTTCGCACACGCCGGCGGCGCGGTCGCGCGCTACCCAGCACGGCGCCTGCGCCGCGAGCAACAACGCCTCGTCGCCGACCGCGCCGGCATCGTGCCTGGCCGGATCGACCCGGACCGGGCCGCCGAGCCGGCCATCATGGCCGCGCGTCACGATTTGGACGGCGTGGTCCGGCATCAGCAGCAACCCGAGCGACAGCACTACCGGCGTCTTCCCGGCGCCGCCGGCGACGAGATTGCCAACGCAGATGACCGGGACCGCGGCGCGGTACGGCCGCGCGACGGCGCGGCGCAGCCGCCCCGCCGCGTCCCAGGCCGTTCCGAGCGGCGCGAGCAACCCGCCGGCGAGCCCGGCCAGCTTCCCGCCATCCCCACGCCAGAATTCAGGCGCGCGCATCGGCGCGGGTCGATACGCCCTCGGCGGCAAGGGCGCGAGGGGCGAGCGCGTCGAGCCACGGCGCGAAGCGGTCGAGCACCGCGTCGAGCGTGCCGCCGCTCGCCGCCGCAATCCGCGCCGCCGCCATGGCCCGCGCGGCGCGCTCGGGCGGGTCGGCGAGCAGCTGCGCCACGGCCGCGGCGAGGCTGGCGGCATCGCGCACCGTCAATGCCGCGCCCGCCGCATCGAGCGCGCCGGCCATCGCCGCGCAATTCGTCATGTCCGGGCCGTGCACGATGGCGCAGTCGAGTCGCGCGGCTTCGAACGGGTTGTGGCCGCCCTTTCTGACCAGCGAGCCGCCGATAAAGGCGATCCCGGCCAGGCGGAAAAACAGGCCGAGCTCGCCGAGCGTATCCGCCAGGTAGACATCGGCGTCATCGCCGATCGCTTCGCCCGCACCGCGCCGCGCGACGCGCAGCCCCCGCGCGGCCAGCATCGCGGCGATCGCCGGGGCGCGCACCGGATGGCGCGGCGCGATGATCGTCAAGAGGCCGGGATGATTGGCTGCGATGTGGCGATGCGCGGTGGCGGCGATCTCCTCTTCGCCGGCGTGGGTGCTTGCCGCCAGCCAGACCGGACGCGCGCCGATCTGGCGGCGCAATGCCGCAAGCGCGGCCGGATCGGCGGCAAGCGGCGCGGCGGCCGCCTTCAGATCGCCGACGCTCGCCACCACGCCCGCGCCGAGCCGGCGGATCCGCTCGGCCTGCACCTCGTCCTGGGCGAGGCACAGATCGAAGGACCCCAAAACCGGGCGCACCAGGCCCGGCAGGGCGCGCCAGCGCGCCAGCGACCGGGCCGAGAGCCGGGCATTTGCCAGCAGCATCGGGATGCCGCGGCGGCGGGTCGCCAGCACCAGATTGGGCCACAATTCGGACTCGACCCAGATCGCCAGATCGGGATGCCAATGGTCGAGGAAACGCTCGACCGCGTCCGGCACATCGACCGGCACGAATTGATGGCAGGCCCGCTCGGGCAAGCGGTCGCCGAGCAGCCGGGCCGCAGCGACCGTTCCGGTGGTCATCAACACCTCGATGGCCGGGCGCTGCGCGAGGATTTGCTCGATCAGCGCCAATACCGAATTGGCTTCGCCGACGCTCGCCGCATGCACCCAGAGGAGCGGCGAAGGCGAACGGGCGGCCGTGGCGACCCCAAAGCGCTCGCCGATCCGCTCGCCGTCCTCTTTGCCATGCCGGCGCCGACGGTCGAGGTAGCGCACCACGAACGGCGCCGCGGCGGCGGTCATCGCGCGATAAAGGGCGGGCCAGAAGCTTGCGCTTGCCGCACCCTCACCCGGCCGCGGGCTGTCGCCCGCAGCCACCCTCTCCCGCGGTGCGGGAGAGGGACTATTTGCGGCCTCCACCGGCGGCCCGTGCCCGACGCGGCGATCGGCCTCGTGCGCCATCTCGTTCATCCGGCCTTCGACCAGCAGCCGAACGCGGTCGAGACCATCGGCATCGAGATCGCGAGCGACCTCGATCGGCTCCCCCCACAGGAAAACGCCGCGGCCGAACGGCAGGGCGAGGCGGAAACGGTCCCAGCTCGGCAGGATGCGGGTTCGGCTGGTGGCAAACACCACCGGGACGATCGGCACGCCGGCGAGGCGGGCGACATTGACGATCCCGCCGCTCGCCACCGTCGCCGGGCCGCGCGGCCCGTCCGGCGTGATGCCGACGCACTCGCCCGCGTCGAGCCGCTTCAGCATCGCGCGCAACGCGCCCGAGCCGCCGCGCCGGGTCGAGCCGGCGATCGAATGCACCCCGAAATAGCTGACCGCGTCGGCGATGATGCGGCCGTCGCGATGGGCGGAGATCAGCATGTGCATCGGCGCCAGCCGCTGCCACGCCATCGGGATCATCATCAGGCGCCCGTGCCAGAAGGCGAGGATGAAGCCGCTTCCGTCAGCGCGCAGCCGCCGCGGCACCTCGCCGCCGTCGACCGTCCAGCGGTTGGTGCGGTAGACGAGGCGGATATAGAGGTGGATGGCCCAGCACAACAGCCGGCGCAACCTTGTATTGCGCAGGATGCGGCGGCCCCAGCGGCTCGGCGCCTTCATGCCGCGCCGGCCTCCGCGTTCGCCAATGGCGCGAGCAGACGCTCCGCGGCGAACTGGGTCTCGTAGAGCCGGGCATAGATGCCATTGACGGCGAGCAGTTCGGCATGCTTGCCAGTTTCGACGATGCGGCCGCGGTCCATGACGCAGATCAG
>DATLTH010000098.1:0-2879 GCA_035533695.1 Allostellaceae bacterium
TCGGTCACGTCGATCTCGGTGATGATGCCAAACCCGGCGTCCTTGAGAGCGCTGCGCGTCCGCTCAAGCGCGGCCGCAAACGGAAGATCGAGGTGTTTTGCGAAGTAATAGGTCATCGGATCTCTCCTTCAAGGTTTCGTCTCGGATGTGTTTCACAGCTTCCCCGACCGCGCGATGCCCCGCGCCAGCCGCAGCGTGAACCACAGCGCGAGCGCATAGGCGAACGCCGCCAGGGCCGGCATGTCGCCCCAAAGACGCGGGCCGATACTGTGCTGCATCAGCAGAGAACCGGCGACATAGAGCCCAAGGGTGACGAGGGCGAGCGACAGCCGGTTGCTGCTGCGGTCCAGGTGGTCAGCGACGCGGTCGAGAGCGTGCATCTTGAGGCTGATGCCCAGCCCCTCGCCCTCCCGGCTGAGCTGGCGCGCCCAGGAGAACAGGACTTCCGGCAGGTCGTGGGCGGCGCTGATCCCCTCGTATTTCAGCCGGTCGAGCGCGCCGGTCAATTCCGCTCCGCCCATCGCCGCCTGCAGAGCCTCCGGGCCCTTTGTCTTTAGGGTTTCCAGCAGCTGGAACTGCGGATCGAGAGTGCGCACGACATTCTCGGCGAGGAAAAGCGCGCGCATCAGCACGACGAGATCGAAGGGGATGAAGACGTTCTGCGCGCGTCCGAGCCTGGTCACGCGCAGGAAGGCTTCGGCGAGCGACCATTCGTTGAGCGGCAGCGCGGCGTAATCGGAAATGATCGCGGCAAGGCCGCGGCGGAATTCGCCGCGGTCCATCTCGCCGCCGAGCACGCCCAAATCGATCGCGGCGTCGAGAAACCAATCCGGATCCTGATGCACGAAGGCGGCGGTGAAGGCGGCCAGGTTGCGCCTTGTGCCGCGGTCGAGCGTGCCGATCAGGCCGAAATCGTGAAAGCAGATGCGCCCCTCGGCGGTGATGAACAGGTTTCCCGGATGAGGATCGCCGTGGAACACCCCGAGCAAGAAAATCTGATGCAGATAGGCTTCGAGAAAATTCTGTGCAAGGCGGGGGCCGTCGGCGCCGATCGCCGGATCGTCGATCCGCCGCCCGGCGCTGTGCTGCTGCACGACGACGGTCTCGCCGACGAGGTCGTCAATGACGCCGGGGATGTGGATCGTAGGCCAATCGGCGAAGGCCGCGGCAAAACGCCGGATGGCGCGCGCCTCCTGGCGGAAATCGATCTCCTTTTCGAAGTTGCTCCAGATCTCGTCGATCAGGCGCAGCGGCTGATAATGCCTGAGGCGCGGGACGATCGCCATAGCCGCGCGGGCCAGCACCTTGAGCGCCCGCATGTCCCGATCGATCTGGGGCTTGATGCCGGGCCGCCTGACCTTGACGATCGCCTCGCGGCCGTCAGGAAGGCGCGCCGCGTGCACCTGCGCGACCGAGGCGGCGGCGAGCGGCGAGCGGTCGAACTCGGCAAACAGCTCGTCGATCGGGCGCCCGAGACCGTGTTCGATCTCGCGGATCGCATCCTTCGGCGGAAACGGCGCGATGTGCTCCTGCAGCGACTGCAAGGCCGCGACGTAGCGGTCCGGCAGCATGTCTCGCCGGATGCTCAGCGCCTGGCCGAACTTGATGAACGTCGTCCCCAGGCGCGCCAGGGCGCGGCACAGGCGCTCGGGCGATTGCCGGCGCGAGCGCCAGGGGGAGAGGCGCTCGACGATCCAGGCAAGCCCGAAGCGGAAGGCCTCAAAGGCGATGCGCAGCAAACGGAAGAGGGGCATGAGCTACCGCGGCGGGCTCGTTTTTTGGCCTCTTTCGATCTTCCGTCGCGGATCTTCGGTAAGGGCCCAGCCAGCGATCGAAAAAATAAGCGCGCCAAAAAATACTGAGGGCCACATCAACATGGCAGAAGCGGTGGAATCCAGTATCCAGGGCGACAGCGCCAACCAAACGCCGAGCCCAAAATTCACCCACTCTTCCCAGACCCTGAACGCGTTGAGCGCAACGGTGGAGACTACGACCACCGCAAGCCCGACAACCCACAGATTCCACATGGCGCGGCTTCCGGATCCCGGCACTTCGGTGACCATCGAATGCACTAGTAGCCACGGCGAGCCAAAAATCGACAGACCGAGGAAATAATTCGCCCAGTCCTGCCAATGCTGCTTATCGTCCATGACAATCCTCTTCGGCGCTTGGGTCACCATCGCGGAGCCTGCCGCGTCTTTTGAGGCAGAGACCCCTCTGCGTCGCCAGAAATCCTGCACCCGAGCAGCCTCGGCGCATGTTGCGCCGACCTCTGCATGGGTCTTTGACATGAATCAAAGTTTCCTCCCCCGCGGCTCGGCCTAATTCACCGAACAGCTCGCGGGCCGTCGTCTGCCCCGGAGGAGGGAGGAAAGGCGATGCCACTTTACGATACCGGCTTTCGCGACCGTTACGAGCCGCTCGACAAGATCGACCGGGTCATCGATCTCCTCGCAACCGAGGACCGCTGGTGCCAAGGACAGCTCGCTACAGCGGACGGTCGCAGATGCATCATGAGCGCCATCCGGGCGGTTGATGGAACTCAAGCCCTCACCCGTCCGATCTCGATCGCGATCCGGCAGGTGACCGATCGGCGTTTTGGCTGGATCGACTCGTACAACATCCCGCGGTTCAACGACGATGCCGCAACGACCCACCCGCTCGTACAGCGCGTGTTGTTCCAGGCGCGCGAAAATATCATCAGCGGCGTCGCACAGGACAATGCCGCCGGCATGTGGCGGAGGCGGTTGAACCGTTTCTGTCAGCTCTTGCCCATTTCCTGACCTTCGCTATCAGGTGCGTCCGGCATTGTTGCCGCAACGGTGGATGCTGAAGATTGCCGAGCGTTCTTCGCCAATCGTTGAGCAGGTTGATGCGCA
>DATLTH010000099.1:0-2710 GCA_035533695.1 Allostellaceae bacterium
ATCGCCATGATCCCGCCGTTGCACAGGCCGATCGCCAGTTCGTCGGGGCTGGCGTCCTTGGCCTCGACGATGCGGGAAACCCCGCCCGTGCCGTCGCCGACCAGCCGCCCGTAGGGGCCGGGATCGGCCGGGCGCATCCCGGCGAGCGCCACCGCAACTCCGTCAGCACACGCGGCGAGCAGCCGCACCAGTGTCTCCGGCCGCAGCAGCGGCGTGTCGCCGTACAGCACCAGCACGGTATCGACCGCGGCGAGGGTATCGGCGAGCGCCGCCTGGCCGGCGCGCACCGCATCGCCGGTGCCGCGCGGCGGGTCCTGGATCGCGACCCGCGCCGGCGCCACCGCCGTTGCCACCGTGTCCATCCCGCAGCCGAGCACGACGACGGTGGCGGCCGGCGCCAGCGGGCGGAGCGCATCGAGCACATGCGCGATCATCGCGCGGCCGGCCACCTCGTGCAGCACCTTGGGCTTGGCCGACCGCATCCTGGTGCCCTCGCCGGCGGCGAGGACGATCGCAGCAAAACGGGTCTGGGTCATCGGCGTGTCGCTGCCTCCGCGAGACGGCTCAGGCATCGGACCGGCATCAGAATCGCATTTTACCGCGCGCCGGCCAAAACACAGATTGTTGCGGAATGTGACCGCGGCTGCGCAAAGTGAACGCCATGACAGGGTTTTTGCTCATCTTCGATCTCGACGGTACGCTGGTCGACAGCGTGCCAGATTTGACCGGCTCGCTTAACGAGATGTTGCGTGAGCACGGCTATTCGCCGTTAACGCAAGCCGAGGTCAAGCCGATGGTCGGCGACGGCGTCGCCACGCTGGTCGCGCGCGGCTTTATCGCCCGCGGCGGCACCGCGGAGGAAGCCGCGGCGGCGATGCCGCGCTATATCGCGCATTACGAAGCCAACGCGACGCGCACCAGCCGCCCCTATCCCGGCGTCGCAGACACGCTCGCCCGGCTGCGCGGCGCCGGCTTTCGCACCGCGATCTGCACCAACAAATTGCAGCGGGTCAGCGAGGCGATGGTGCACGACCTCGGCCTCGCGCCGTATTTCGACGCGATCGCCGGCGGCGACCGGTTTGCGACGCGCAAGCCCGACCCCGGCCACATCCACGGGCTGATCGAAGAACTCGGCAGCGCGCGCAGCCGGGCGGCGATGATCGGCGACAGCGAAAACGACGCCGCCGCCGGGCGCGCCGCCGGCCTGCCGGTGCTGGTGATGCGCTACGGCTATGCCCGCAGCGGGGCCGACAACCTCGGCGCCGACCGGGTTCTCGACCATTTCGCCGAATTGCCCGAAGCGCTGACTGAATTGGGGCTGGCACCGTCGCCGACCCGCCAGCCGAAGCACTAGACGCGTTGACCCCTGGCCTCCGCCGGGGTGACGGAAAAAGGGTGGGATCAGCCGACGCCCCGCGCCTTGGTCCAGCTGTCGCGCAGCCCGATCGTGCGGTTGAACACCGGGCGGGCGGGGGTCGAATCGGGGTCGCGGGTGAAATAGCCGAGCCGCTCCCACTGCACCGGCTGCTCGACCGCGGCTTCGGCGAGCGCCGGTTCGAGCCGGCAATCGGGCAGCGCCTCGAGCGAATCGGGGTTGAGATCGGCGAAGAGATCGCCGCCCGCGCCGGGATCGGGGCGGGTGAACAGCGGCTCGTAAAGCCTCACTTCGGCGCTGAGTGCGTGCGCCGCCGACACCCAGTGGATCGTGCCGCGCACCCGGCGCCCGTCCGGCGCATTGCCGCCGCGCGTTGCCGGGTCGTAGGTGCAGCGGATTTCGACGACATTGCCGGCCGCGTCCTTCACCGCCTCGTGGCAGGTGACGAGATAGGCATAACGCAGCCGTACTTCGCGGCCCGGCGTCAGGCGGTAGAAATTGTTGGGCGCGGCTTCCATGAAATCGTCGCGCTCGATATAAAGCTCGCGGCCGAACGGCACCTCGCGGCTTCCGGCGACGGGGTCGTCGGGGTGGTTGGCCGCGCTGAGCGTCTCGGTCTGGCCTTCGGGATAGTTTTCGATCACCAGCTTTAAGGGGCGCAGCACGGCCATGCGGCGCGGCGCGATGCGGTTCAATTCGTCGCGCACCGCATGCTCGAAGATCGCGATGTCGACCACGCTGTTGGCGCGCGCGACGCCGATCCGCCGGGCAAAGTCACGGATCGCCGCCGCCGGCACGCCGCGCCGCCTGAGGCCGGCGATCGTCGGCATGCGCGGATCGTCCCAGCCGGAGACGCGGCACTCGCGCACCAACCCGGTCAGAAACCGCTTGGACAGCACCGTATAGGCGAGGTTGAGCCGGGCGAACTCGTATTGCCGCGGCCGCGACGGCACCGGCAGGTGCTCGATCAGCCAATCGTAAAGCGGGCGGTGATCCTCGAATTCGAGGGTGCACACCGAATGCGTCACCCCCTCGATCGCGTCGGACTGGCCGTGCGCGAAATCATAGGTCGGGTAGAGGCACCAGGCATCGCCGGTGCGCGGGTGGGTGGCGTGGAGGATGCGGTAAAGCACCGGATCGCGCAGGTTCATGTTGCCCGACGCCATATCGATCCTGGCGCGCAACACGCGGGAGCCATCGGGAAACTCGCCGGCCCGCATGCGGCGGAACAGGTCGAGGTTTTCCGCGACGCTGCGCTCGCGCCAGGGGCTGTTTGTGCCCGGCTCGGTCAGCGTGCCGCGGGCGGCGCGGATTTCCTCGGGCGATTGGTCGTCG
>DATLTH010000100.1:0-6132 GCA_035533695.1 Allostellaceae bacterium
GTAGGGATCGGCGAGCGCCGGCAGGAAGGCGTCGGTGGCGAATTTCAGGTGGATGACGACGGTGGTCGGATCGGGCGCCTCGATCTTGTCGACCATGCTGAAATTGCCCTGGCGGGCGCTCAGCACGCCCGGCGGCGGAAAGACGATCTCGTTCCAGCTCGCGGCGACATCGGCGGCGGTCAGCGGATCGCCGTTGTGAAACTTGACCCCCTCTCTGATCTTGAACGTATAGGTCTTGCCGCCATCGGTCGGTTTCGGCATCTCGGTACAGAGATCGCAGACCAGATCGCTGCTGTCGCCCGGGTTCATCGGATCGGCCCGGATCAGCACGCTGTAAAACGGCGCGATCGAATGGATCGTCGCATAGGTTTCCTCGCGGTGCCCGTCGAAGGAGGGCGGCGAGTCGGCCGGGATCACATAGGTCAGGATGCCGCCGCGCTTCGGCGTCTCGTCGGCGCCCGCCGGCAGGGCCAGGAGCGCCGCAGCCGCGAGGCCGCAGGCAAGACGCATGATTGGTCGCATTTTTCGTCCCCCTTTTGTCGTTGCGGCCGCCGCCGGCCGCTATTTGTCGAGCCAGATTCGAGCCAGGTCCTGATTGATAAAATGCGTCGGGGCGATCTTGAACCCCTTCACATACGAGCGATAGGGCACGATGCGATGCCACCAGAACGCCCAGATCATGTGCGCCTGGTCGCCGAGCACGTAATCTTCGAAGATGCGCATCGCGACGCGCTGTTTCGCGGGGTCGGTCTCGTGCAGCATCGTGTTGTAGAGATCGACCTCGTGGGCGTCCTCGTAGTGCCCGTAATTCTCGCCGTCGATCGAGCCGGGCAGGACTTTCTGCACGTCGAGCGGCGGGTTGACGTTGCCGTAGCCCGGCGCCTCGACGACGACGTCGAAATTACCCCGGCGCATCGCGTCGAACCAGGGTCCGCTCGGCTCGACCCTTTGGGTCACGTGCAGCCCGATCTTGCTCCACTGGTCGATCAGCCAGAGCGCGATATATTTGTAGGGCTGATCGACGTTGCGGTTGAGCAGCTCGAACGAAATCCCCTCCGCCCCCGCTTCCTTGAGCAGGCGATGCGCCTCGGCGCGCGACTTTTCGATGTCGGGCCAATAACCGGCGATCTTCTGCAATTCCTCCTTGGTCGCCGCCAGCGGCGAACCCGGGAAGACAAAGCCGCCAACCGTTTGCACGATGGCGATCTTCGACAGCGCGGCGGCGCTGCCCCAGCGGTCGAGCGCCAGCGACAGGGCGCGGCGCACGCGCGGGTCGTCGAACGGCTTGCGCTTGTGGTTGAAGGTGACTGCGCTGGCGACGTTCCAATCGCCTTCCTGCACCGTGATCTTGTCGCCGAGCGCGGCCTTCAGCTCGTCGCGCGCCGAGGGCGGCATGCCGCGGAATTCGATCGCCGCGCGATCGCTGCGGATCGCTTCGACCCGGGTCGCCTGCTTCGGCGCGAAGATGCCCTCGAACCCGTCGAGATACGGCAACCCCTTGTGATAATAGTCGGGATTGCGCACGCCCTTGACCGACTGGCCGGTCTCGTACCCGACGAACTTGAAGGGGCCCGAGCCCATCACGTTTCTCTCATACCAATGCGGGTCCCGGTCGAGGATCTTCTTCTGGTAGATCCAGTTGAACGGGTTGGCGAGCGCCGGCAGGAAGGCGCCGGTCGCGAACTTGAGATGGAAGACGACGGTCGACGCATCCGGCGCCGCGACCTTGTCGACCATCAGGAAGTTGCTGACCCGCGCGCTCAGGACGCCCTTCGGCGGGAAGATGATCTCCTCGAAGCTGGCGGCCACATCGGCGGCGGTGAGCGGCGAGCCGTCGGTGAATTTCGCGTCCTGGCGGATCTTGAAGGTCCAGGTTTTGCCGTCGTCCGTCGGTTGCGGGATGGCGGTGCACAGGTCGCAGACGATGTCGGTCGTCGACGACGGGTTCTCGGGATTGATGCGCACCAGCACGCTGTAGAACGGCGCGAACGCGTGCACCGTCGCATAGGTGCTTTCCTTGTGGCCGTCGAAGGAGGGCGGCGCATCGGCCGGGATCATGTAGGTCAGGGTGCCGCCATGCTTCGGCGTCTCGGCGGCGCCCGCCGGCAACGCGAGCACCAGCGTGGCGGCAACCCAAAGTGCCACCCCAAGCGGCAGCCGCATGTGCTTTCTCCCCAGGCTCGTCGCGTTTTGCCCGATTAGACCCGACCGCCGGGTTGGTGTCGAGCTTCCTACTGCACCTCACTGCAGGCGACCCAATGGCCGGGGCGCAGCTGGCGCAACTCGGGGCGGGCTTGCCGACATGATGCGACCGCGATCGTGCAGCGCGGGTGGAAGACGCAGCCGGGCGGCGGGTTGATCGGGCTCGGCACCTCGCCCTGCACCGGCTGGAACGCGCGGCTTGCTTCGACCGTCGGGTCGGGCACCGGCACCGCCGCGAGCAAGGCGCGGGTGTAGGGGTGCAGCGGATTGTCGAACAATTCGTCGCATTCGGCCAGTTCGACGACGCGGCCGAGATACATCACCGCGACGCGCTGGCACAGATGCCGCACCACCGACAAATCATGCGCGATGAACAGATAGGTCAGGTTGAACTTCTCGCGCAGATCCTCGAGCAGGTTGATGATCTGCGCCTGGATCGACACGTCGAGCGCCGACACCGCCTCGTCGCAGACGATGAATTCCGGGTTGAGCGCCAGCGCCCGCGCGATGCCGACCCGCTGGCGCTGGCCGCCCGACATCTCGTGCGGGTAGCGGTCGGCGAAGTTGGGGTTGAGGCCGCACAGCGACAACAATTCGCGCACCCGCGCACCGCGCTTCGCCGCGTCGGGCTCGACCCGGTGCACCATCATCGGCTCGGCGATGATCGAGCCGACCTTCTGGCGCGGGTTGAGCGAACTGTAGGGGTCCTGGAAGATCACCTGGATGCGGCGGCGCAAGGCCACGAGTTCCCTGCGGTCGAGCTTCGAAATGTCGACCCCGTCATAAAGGATCTCGCCGGCGGTCGGCTTTTCGAGGCGCAGGATGCAGCGCCCCATCGTCGTCTTGCCGCAGCCGCTTTCGCCGACCAGCCCCAAGGTTTCGCCGCGGCGCATCGTGAAGTCGACGCCGTCGACCGCCTTGACGTCGCCGATATGGCGGCGGGCGATCATTCCCTCGGTGACCGGAAAATGCATCTTGAGGCCGCGCACCTGCAACAACGGCGCGGCGTCACCCGCCACCGCGGTCATGCGGCTTCGCCCGCCGCCACGCCCAACTCGCTGCTGCGGTAGCACGCGGAAAACTGCCCTGCGGCGCCGACCGGCATCAGCGGCGGCGGCGCGACCGCGCAGACCTCCACGGCAAAGCGGCAGCGCGGACGGAACGCGCAACCTGCCCCGAGGCGGGTGAGGTCCGGCGGCTGTCCGTCCACCGGGTCGAGCCGGGCCTGCCGCGGGCGGTCGAGCCGCGGCACCGAGCGCAGCAATGCCAGCGTGTAGGGATGACGCGGCGTGTGATAGAGCGCCGCGGCCGGGCCGCTTTCGACGATACGGCCGGCATACATCACGTTGACCCGGCTGGCGTAGCGGGCGACCACCCCAAGGTTGTGCGTGATGATGATCAGCGCGACGCCGAGCCGGCGGGTCAATTGCTGCATCAGTTCGAGGATCTGCGCCTGGATCGTCACGTCGAGCGCGGTGGTCGGCTCGTCGGCGATGATCAGCTTCGGGTCGCAGGCCAGCGCGATCGCGATCATGATCCGCTGCCGCATGCCGCCCGACAGCTGATGCGGGTATTGTTTGAGCCGCCGCGCGGCGTCGGCGATGCCCACGAGGCCCAACAATTCGATGGCGCGAAGCTGCGCCGCCGCGATGTCGTGGCCGCGATGCTGCTCGATCGTCTCGGTGATCTGCCGGCCGATCGTCAATACCGGGTTCAGCGAGGTCATCGGCTCCTGGAACACCATGCCGATATCGCCGCCGCGCACTTGGCGCATCTCCTCTTCCGAGAGCTTCATCAGGTCGCGGCCGGCAAACATGATCTGGCCCTCGGTGATCCGCCCCGGCGGGTTGGGAATGAGGCGCAGGATCGACAGCGCGCCGACCGACTTGCCCGACCCGCTTTCCCCGACGATCGCCACCGTCTCGCCGGGCTCGACGGTATAGGAAATGCCGTCGACCGCGCGCACGATCCCGGCACCGGTGCGGAACTCGGTATGCAGGTCCCTCACCTCGAGCAGGG
The DNA here is from genome assembly GCA_035533695.1 of Allostellaceae bacterium. GTDB lineage: Bacteria > Pseudomonadota > Alphaproteobacteria > ATCC43930 > CGMCC-115725 > DATARH01. The sequence continues at coordinate 4,222 of DATLTH010000100.1, forward strand.
GCGGCAAGCGGCGCTTCCTCTCCAGCCTGGAATCTGTTGCCGTTGGTAGCCGGGGCGGGGGGCAGTGTCAACGCCGCTGCCCGGACGTTGCACGCGGTGCCGGATCGGTCGCGGACGCCTGCCGCGCTTGTGAACCGACCGGTATCGGCCGTATAGGGACCGCATGCAAAGAGCCGAAGACCGTGTCTCCCGGGCCGACACGCTGCGGCGCGGGCTGACGGCAACGGCCACGTTCTGCCGCTATGTGCTGCACCGCTTCAGCCGCGACGGCTGCTTTGCCGCCTCGGGCGCGCTCAGCTACACGGCATTGGTGTCGCTTGTTCCGCTCGGCGTCATCGGGCTCGGCATCCTGTCGGCGTTCCCCAATTTCGCCGGGACGCGGCAGGAATTGCTGGCGCTCGTCTTCCGCAATTTCGTGCCGCAGATCAGCGAGCAGGCGGCCTGGTGGTTCGAGTATTTCGCCAGCTCGGCCGCCCAGACCACCGCAATCGGCATCGTCGGCACCGCGGCGACCGGCATCCTCTTGCTGGTCACGGTCGAGGACCGGCTCAACGCATTGTGGCGGGTGACGACGGCGCGGCCGTGGAGCCAGCGCGTTCTCGCCTATTGGACGCTGATCACGCTGGGGCCGCTGCTGATCGGGATGAGTCTCACCCTGTCCACCTATCTCGACACCGCGGCGCGGCGCGCCGGGCTTGACCCGGACGCGATCGCCGCGTTCGCCAGCGGCTGGCCGCATGTCATCGCCCGCGTGATCCCGTTTCTGCTCGAGCTGGTCGCCTGCACGCTGCTCTACTGCATCATTCCCAATTGCGCGGTGCGCTGGCGCGACGGCGCCGCCGGGGCGGCGGTGGCGGCCGTGGCGATCGAGATGCTCAAGATCGGCTTTGCGATCTATATCGAGGCGATGTCGTACTATCAGACGGTCTACGGCGCGCTCGCCGCCGTCCCGATCTTCCTTTTGTGGATGTATGTGACGTGGAATGCGGTGCTGCTCGGCGCGGTGGTGGCGGCGAACCTGCCGACCTGGCGGGTCGACGAGCGCCTCGCCCATCTGACCAGCGGCGGCGTCCGGCTCGGCTTCAGCCTCGCGCTCGTCGCCGCGCTGGCGCGGGCGCAGCGGCATGGCGCGACCCGTCGCACCGCGGCATTGGCGGCCGAGCTCGGCGTTGCCACCTCGGTCGTCGACGAGCATCTGCAAACCCTGGCGCAGGCCGGCTTCACCGCGCCGACCCAGGATGGCGGCTGGGTCCTCGCCTGGAATACCGAGACCGCGACACTGCACGACCTCTACCTTGCCCTCGGCCTGCCCTTGGCCGGCAGCTGGACCGCCCGGCCGCTGGCGCCGTGGCAGGTGCAGGTGGCGCCGGCGATGGAACGGATCGTCAGGGCCGAGGCCGCCGCCATGAGGGTGACGCTGGCGGCGTTGCTGGCCGAGATCGTCGCCCGACCGGCGGCGCCGCCGGCAGTAGCGGCGAGAGCGGTTGCCGACGGCGACGGCTCGGAGTAGGGGAAGCGTTGCAGACTGATCAGATCGCGACGAGAGACATGTCCGACGACATCGCGGAGAACGAACCGTTCGCGCCGTTTGCGCGATGGTTTGATCGGGCGGCAAAAAGCGAGCCGCTCGCCGAGGCAATGACATTGGCGACGGCGACCCGCGACGGTCGGCCCTCATTGCGCGCGGTGCTGCTGAAGGGCGCCGACCAGCGCGGCTTTGTGTTCTACACCAATCTCGAAAGCCCGAAGGCCGTCGAACTGGCCGCCAATCCGCACGCGGCGTTGTGCTTTCACTGGAAGTCGCTGGGCCGCCAGGTTCGCGTCGAGGGGCCGGCTTCCCGCGTCGCAGCGGACGAGGCCGACGCCTATTTCGCGACCCGGGCGCGCGACAGCCAGCTCGGCGCCTGGGCC
>DATLTH010000101.1:0-2689 GCA_035533695.1 Allostellaceae bacterium
CGCAGCAAGCACGAGGCGATGCAAACCCTCGGCGCCGCCGGCATCCCGGCCGGCGCGGTGATGGACACCGGCGACCTCTTGGCCGAAGCGACCTTCGAAACGCGCGGCATCATCCAGCGGCAGGATCACCCGTCGGGCGAATTGCGCATGCCGACCTTCCCGGTACGCTTCGACGGCAAGCCGCCGAAGATCGCCCCGGCGCCACTCCTCGGCCAGCACACCACGCAAGTGTTCGGCGACTGGCTCGGCATGAGCGAACGCGACGTCCAGGGCCTCAAGGACGACGGGGTGATCTGAGACCGACTCCAGTAACAAAACGGCATTCCCGGCGAAAGCCGGGACCCACTCCTCAACCGCCGAGGAAGCTGACTGGTGGGTCCCGGCTTTCGCCGGGAATGCGTGTCATATTAGCCGAGGCCGAGCCGCCTGCTGGCGATCTTGGCGCCTTCGGCCATTGCGGCGAGTTTGGCCCACACGACGTCTTCGGTAACGCGACCCATGCCGGCCGAGGTGTCGAAGCCGCAATCGGTGGCGGCGAGGACCCGCTTCGGGTCGCCAACCGCCTGCGCGACGCGCTCCAGCCGGTCGGCGACGACTTCGGGGTGCTCGACAAAACCGGTCAAATCGTCGATCACGCCGGCGGCGATGGTCTGGTCGTCGGCCAGCGGGTATTTCGCCAGCACGCGGTATTCGTGCTGGTGGCGCGGGTTGGCGAACGGCAATACAAAGCCGCCGACATTGGCCTTTTCGAGGATCGGCATGATGTCTTCGAGGGGCACGTCGCGGTCGTGCGGGCCTTCGTAATTGCCCCAGCAGACATGCAGCCGCACCTTGTCGCGCGGCACATTGACGATCGCGGTGTTGATCGCCTCGACGACCCGCTCGACAAAGCCGAGAAACTCGCCCAATGGCCGGTCGTTGTAGCTGAGGTGCCGCTCGAGCGCGAGATCGGGGCAGTCGAGCTGCAACAGGAAGCCGCTCTTGACGATCGCCTCGTACTCGATCCTGAGGGCCACGGCGACCGCCGCGAGATAGGCCGCCTCGGTGTCGTAGAACTCGTTCTTCATCGCGCCGACGATGATGCCGGGCGAGGGCGCGGTCATGAACGGCTCGACAAAGCCACCGGGGCGCGCGTCGAGCGCGGCGCGGAAATCGGCGCATTCCCCCTTCAGTTCGGTGTCGTCGACATAGCGCACTTCGGCGATGGCTTTCGGCGGCTGGTAGTTGCCGACCGCCTCGCGCGCCTGGAGCATCCTCGCCATCTGCTCCTTCAACAGCGGATAGCGCTCGACATCGCCGCGCGGCCAGCGCGTCCAGCTGTCGCCGAACCCGCTCATGCGGTGGCGGATGTAAAGAAAGAACGCTTCGCGCTGCTGCTCGCCGTTGTTGCCGACATCGACGCCGGCCTCGACCTGCTTGTCGACGATCCGGCCGAGCGCCGCCTTGCCGAGGCGGTCGAGTTCGGCCGGGTCGATCGCCTCGCCGCGCGAGCGCCGCACATAAAGGCGGACCAGCTCGGGCGGGCGCGGCAGGCTGCCGGTATGCGTCGTCAGAATGCGATTCTGGCTCCACTGCATCGCGCAACACTCCCCAAAGGTTATCGTCTGGCAGGCAGATCGAAAAAGGCGGCAGTCGCTGGCAAAAATCAACCGGGCTCTTGACGCCCGGTCCGGCTCTGCGCTCGCTGAAGCCGGTGAAGTGACGCTGGCGGCTCAGGGCCAGCGCAGGCTGGGGGGATCGCCCGGCACCGGCGGGATGCTCCGCCCGAGATAACGCGGATCGAGGTGCTCGATTTCGAGAAACGCGGCGTTCTCCCGCGCCGGCTTGTAGACCCGGAAATGGCGCATGATGCCGAGCGTCGCGGCGCTTTCCAAGGGGCCGGCAAAGTCCGCGCTCGGCACCGCAAAATCGGGCTGCGCCGCCCAGCGCGCGAGCTGCGCGGCATTCAGGAAGAAGCAGCCGGAATGCGGATTGTCGACGCGTTGGAAGGCCATCACCTGGCCGAAAGCCGGCGCCTCGATATGCCGGTATTCCTCGATCCCCTGCTGCCCCGGCGTGCGGACACGATCGGATATGTTGCCGTCGATGTAGAGCTTGTATGAGGCGGGCTCGTCGGCGAGTTCGAACCGGTTCGGCTGCAGCAGCGCAGCCTCGCCGAACCGGGTGTTGAACCAGGCCAGCTTGCGGAAGAACAGCGCATCGGCGATGCGCAGATCATCCTCGAGGTAGGCGAAATAATCGTATTTGCCGAGGCCGGCGCGCAGCACCTTGTGGCACTCGAAGCCGAGGTGCCGCGGCTCGGCGGCGGTGCGGACATGCTCGAACCCGCAGCCCCCGAGATGCGATACGAGGTCGCTCTGCCCGGTTGTGCACAGCGCGATCGTGACGTCCGCCGTGAACTGCGGATTGACCGGATGGAAGCAGCGCTTGCGGCCGTCCAACAGGGCCTGGCTCTGGGAAAAAGTCTGCCGGATGCCGGCGAGGCACCGCCGTATGATGAGCGCGCGCGCCTCCGGGGCGTCGCGCTCCGACCCGTAAAACGCGGTTGGTTTCGGGGCAAAATAATGCGGGATCGCAAACAGGATGCGCATCTGCCGCATCTTACGGCGACAGGCTCGCGGTCATCCCGTGCGACGGCGACGCCAGGCCGTAGATCGCGCGCGGCTCGCGCACGCCGCGCAGCGCGTGA
>DATLTH010000102.1:0-6877 GCA_035533695.1 Allostellaceae bacterium
AGCTGTTGATGACGGCCTTGCCCTCGGCCCAGATCTCGCGAACTCGATTGGCGCGCGCCATCCTATCCTCCATTCCACCAAATTATGCCCGGCCGATCCCGCCAGCTAAGCGGGAGGAAGTCAAGCGCCCCTCGCGGCGCCGCCGATCATTCGACCGGGTGACGAGGCGGGCGAAGCCGTGCACAATGGCCGCTCGCTTGGCTGCAGGAATCGCCCCCTTGTCCGATCTCCAATTCCGGGTGGAGCTGACCCCGCCCGACATCGAGCCTTATCGCGCCGGCAACACCGGCATCGATTACGTCACGACCTTTGCGGCGGCGGAGCCCGGGCCGCATGTCGTGGTGATGGCGCTGACCCATGGCAACGAGATCTGCGGGGCGATCGCGCTCGACCTTCTGCTCGGCGCCGACATCCGGCCGCGCCGCGGAACGCTGACCCTCGCCTTCAACAATGTCGCGGCCTACCGCGAATTCGACACGCGCTACCCGATCGCCTCGCGCTACATCGACGAGGATTTCAACCGGCTCTGGCATCCGGCGACGCTCGACGGGCCGCGCCGCTCGGTCGAGCTCGAGCGCGCCCGGGCGTTGCGGCCGATCGTCGACGCCGCCGATTTCCTGCTCGATCTGCACTCGATGCAATACGCCACCGCGCCCTTGATGCTGGCCGGGCTACTTCCCCGGTCGCGCGAGCTGGCCCGCCGTGTCGGCATCCCCGAATTGATCATGTGCGATGCCGGGCATGCCGCCGGGCCGCGGATGCGCGACTATGGCGGCTTCGGTGATCCCGCCTCGGCGAAGACGGCATTGCTGATCGAATGCGGCCAGCATTGGGAACACCGTGCCGCCGAGGTGGCGAGCGATGTGATGCTGCGCTTCCTGATCGCAGTGGGCGCTGTGGATCGCGACGACGTGGCCGCGCTCGGCGGCCCCGATTTCGATATGCCGCCGCGCCAGAAAACCATCGAGGTGACAGAGGCGGTGACCATCACCGGCGACCGCTTCGATTTCGCCCAGGATTTCCGCGGCCTCGAAGTCCTGCCGGAAAAAGGCAGCCTGATCGGCCGCGACGGCGACCGCGAGGTGCGCACGCCCTACGACAACTGCATCCTCTTGATGCCGTCGCGCCGCCTCGTCAGAGGCCAGACGGCGGTGCGCCTCGGGCACTTTGTCGACTGACGCGCCGCCTGCCGTTGCCGCCAAGCGCAGTTTTCCGCCGATCGTCGACGGGCGCTCGCGGGTGCTGATCCTCGGCACCTTGCCGGGCGAAGAATCGCTGCGCCGGCGCGAGTATTACGCCCATCCGCGCAACCTGTTCTGGCCGATCGTCTGCGCCCTGTTCGGCGAGGTGCCGCCAGCGGGCTACGGCGATCGGCTGAGCTACGTCGCCAGCCGGCAGATTGCGCTGTGGGATGTCTGCGCGTCGGCCGAGCGCGCCGCCAGCGCCGATGCGTCGATCCGCGGCGAAGTGCCGAACGCGATCGACGAACTGATCGCTTCCCACCCGCTGATCCGCGCCATCGCCTTCAACGGCAGCGGCGCACAGCGGCTTTACGATCGCCATTTCGCGCGGCATCGCGGGCTCGCCTATCTTGCGCTGCCGTCGACCAGCCCGGCATATGCGAGTCTCGGCTTTGCCGAAAAGCTGGCGCGCTGGAGCCTGCTGCACAAGGTTCTGCCGGGCGGATAATACCAAAGTCAAATTGCATTGAGCGCTCGGATAACGAACTCGATCTCAATCCGCTTTCCCGGCGAAAGCCGGGACCCACCAATCCGCGTTCGAGCTGTTGACGAGTGGGTCCCGGCTTTCGCCGGGAATGCGGATTTTTAAGCGTGCGTGCCTGAACAGCGAGTGACTCAGCGCAAGCTGACTGGGGCATAAGCCGGCAGGCCGATCAGCCGGTTGGCACCCCGGCGACCGGCATCTGCTCTCGCAACCCGGTCGTGAGCCGGTCGATCTCGGCGCCGAGCCGCTGGACATGGACCACCCCCTGCCGGCGCAGCTCGCCGGCGCCGAGGCCGTGCAGCGAGACCAGCACCTCGCACAGGCGCCTGCCGCCGAGCGGGCCGGCGGCGCGGCGCAATGCGGCGAGGCCGCGCGCGAAGCCGGCGGCGTCTCCCATCGCGACCGCCCCCTCGATGGTCGCCATGATCCGCTGGGCATCGGAATCAAACGTTTCGATCAAGTCGTCGAGGAACGCCGCATCGCCGCCGAGCGCACGCAGTTCGTCGAGCGCTCGGGTATCGATCGCCATCGCCGTCTCGGGGACGAATTTCGGGTGGGCAGCGATCGGCGTGACCCGCTCGATTTCTGCTTCCGGGGCTTCCGGGCGGGGCATGTCGTCGCTCCGCGGCATCGCCGTCGCCGCCATCAGCGGCAGGCCATCAAGCGCGTTGGCGAGAAGCTCGACCGTCACCGGCGCCGGCACCAAGCCGTCGATTTCGCCCTCGTCGATGTCGCCCAGCGTCGCGACCTGCCCCGCTTCGGCAACCAGCAGGATGAACGGCGCATCGCTGCCGAGCTGCGCCGCGCGGTGGGCAAGGCTGAGCGCCGGCAGCAATCTGCGTCGGCCGTCAACGACCACCACGGGGCGCTCCGGGGCATTGCCGCGGGCAAGCTCGGCCACCGCCGCATCGCCGTCGCCAACCCAGCGAAACTCGGCGTTCCATTCTGCCAGCAATCCGGCGACATCGTTGGCGAACCGGCTGTCGTCGGTGGCGATCAGCACCGCGCGCCCCGCCAGGTCAAGGACCCGCTCGGCCGTGCTCTCCGCGATCGCCAGCGTCACGGCAACCGTCAGCCGCACGGCGCCGCCGGCCGGCCGCTCGATCGCCAACATGCCGCCCATCAATCCGACCATGCGCCGCGCCAATCGCAACGCTAAAGCGCCTTCCGCGGGCGCGAATTCCCCCGCCCGGCCATCGCCGCCCGCGATGCGCATGCGCAGCTTGATCCGCCGGGCCTCGCAGGCGGCGGCGTCCAGTTCGATGTGGATCGTCCCCGCTTCTGCCGCCGCGACCCTATCCCCGGCGAGACCGCCCAGAACGCGGGCCAATGCACGGGCATGACCGCGCAGCCGGCGCGGCAGCCGCGGATCGACCCGCCATCGCAACCCGACCTGCTTTTCTGCGGCCGTTGCCAGCAGCGGCATCAGGCTGGCGCGAACCAGGGCGCGCAGATCGAAGCTCTCGACCGGAGCGTCGAATTGCCCGGCTTCGAGCGCCGCAAAGTCGAGAATGTCGGCGATCAGCGGCTGCCCCCTGGGTGGTGCCGCCGTCGCCGACGGGCCGCCAAGCGCATCGGCGATCAGCGTCAAAATGTGTCGCCGATCGGTCTGCGCGCCGGCCGCCTCGGCCCGTGCCGCCTCCATCGCGCGGATCGTTCCGGCGACCAGCGCGGGCAGCACGACCAGGGCGCCCAAGAGCCCCGCGGTCAGGACCGGCTGCTGCCGCCAGATTTCCGTCGACGCCACCACCGCAGCAAAGCCGGCGACAGAGGCGAGCGCGGTCCCGACCAGCGCCTCGCGACCGAAGCGCCAGCCGGCGTAGAGGATCGCCACCAGATAGAGCGGGTACCAGCCCGAAGCCGCGCTTCCGCCGAAATGCAGAAACGCCGAAAACAGCACGATATCCAGCGCCGTCGCACCGAAGCGTCGCCACGGCGGTGCGGCCTGCCACAGGATCATGTGCGCCAGCCCGGCCCAGGCGGCGACCAGCGCCAATGCCGCAACCGGCACGTATAGCGCGGCGGAGGCCGCGCCCGGGGTCAGCGCGGCGAGCCCCAACGCATAGAAAAAGACCAGCGTATCGACGAAGATCCGCAGCACCGCCTGCTCGGCTTCGACGTCGCGCTGCGCCGCGAGCGCAGCGGCGATCCGCCGCAATCCGGACAATGCCGCCAGCAGCCCGACCCCGGCGGGCGCGGCGATCAGCAACGCCGCGATCGCGCTGGCGGCGAGCGGCATGCCCGACAGCCTGCCCGACGCGGCGAGCGCGGTCACCGCGATCGGCGACGCTGCGGCGACGATCGCCAGGCCGACCGCCGCCGCGACGACATGCCAGCCGGCATCGCCCGCCAGGCTGCCCGCCAGGCTAATTGGTGCTGCGAGTTCGGGGGCTCCGGGCGATTCGTCAACGCCCCGAGGCGCCGTCAGATCGAGCAGGCTGGTTGGCCGTCCGGGCAAGCCGGATCCCTACGACTGCCCGACCGCGCGGATGCCGCCGCTTGCCGGCTCCGTCACCGGCTGCGAGCGCTCGCGCGGAAAGGTCACGGTCACGGTCGTGCCAACGTCCTTCGTGCTGTGGATCGCCAAGGTGCCGCCGTGCAATTCGGTCAATCCGATCGCCAACGGCAGGCCGAGCCCGGTGCCGTCGTGCTTGCGCGTCCAGGCGCTGGCGACCTGGCCGAAGCGGGTCATCGCCACCTCGACTTCGGCGGCATCCATCCCGATGCCGTGATCGACGACCGCAATGGCGAGGGCGCCGTCCTGATTGCGCAGCACGATTTCGACCTTGCCGCCGGGATTGCTGAACTTGATCGCGTTGACCACGAGGTTGAGCACGATCTGCTTCAGCTTGCGGGCATCCGCCAGAAAGGGAGCGATGACGCCCTCGCGGCGCACTTCCAGCCGCACATCGTTGGCCCTGGCCTTGCCCTCGGCGAGATGGACCAGGTCACCGACCGTCTTCATCGGATCGACCAGCTCCTCCTGCAGGTCGAGCTTGCCCGCTTCGAGCTTCGAGACGTCGAGAATGTCGTTGATCAGCCCTAAGAGATGCTCGCCGCTCGCCAGGACGTCGCGGGCGTAGCCGACATATTTCGGATTGCCGAGCGGCCCCAGCATCTCGTTGGCGATGACCTGCGAGAAGCCGATGATCGCGTTCAATGGCGTGCGCAACTCGTGGCTCATATTGGCGACGAATTCGCTCTTGCTGCGGTTCGCCAGTTCGGCTTGTTCCTTGGCCGCGAGCAGGTCGCGCTCGGCATGCTTGCGCTCGGTGATGTCGACGAGGGCGGTGACCACCATCGCCTCCTCGCCATCCTCGGCGTGGAACAGCGCCTTGGTGGTCAGCAGCACGCAGGCATTGCCGTCGCGATCGACGATTTCTTCCTCGGTCGAACTCGGCACGGCCTTGCCCGACAGCAGGCGCTCGTCGCCCTCCGCCAGCATGCGGGCGAGCGGCCCGCCATGCGTCTCGGAGGGCCGCTTGCCGATCAGCCGGCGCGCCGGCATGTCGACAAACGAGGCGAAGGCCCGGTTGACCAGCAGATAGCGCCCGTCGCGGCCGGTCACGCAGATCATCCGCGGAATGACGTCGATCAGGCGCAACAGCGTCTCGTAGGCCTGTCGCGACCCCTCCGGGTAGCGCCGCTCGGCATTCGTTGTCGCGGCGTCCTCGTCGTCGGGACGGTTTGGCGGCGGCGGCCGCTGCAGTTGGCTGCGCGCCCGGATGGCGAAATCGCGACGATCGATCGGGATCAAAATGTGGTCGGCGGCGCCGGCGGCGCGCGCGCGCTCGATGCAGGCCAGATCATCCTCGCCGCCGACGACCATCACCGGAATATCGGCGCCGCCGGGCTGCTCGCGCAATCGCAGGATCACCTCGGCGGCTTCGCCATAGCCGCCGGCGGCGGCGAGCACAACAAGGCCGGGCGGCGTCGCCGCGCAGAAATCCAGCCCCGCCTGCGGATCATCAAAGCTTTTTGCGACGATGCCCGCGCCGAGCGTGCCTGCCAGCCGTTCCAGAATCTTCAGATTGGTCAGGCTGTCGTCGACGATGACCACCAGCTGCGAAGGCACGCATCAGCCTCGAAGGTTCATTTTCACCTGTCAGTGTAGGCCGGCCGCCCGCTTTGCATACACTTGTGCGTTGGTTTGTCGCGAAATCCAAGCACTCGCAATGTGTTGACCTGGGCGGTTCGCGCTTTCGCGGCGACCCGGCCGGGGCATCGCGAGTGATGATTCGGGTTTTGGCCGCGACCAACGCGCGGTCGCCGATCTACCCCGCCCTGCGATCGGTGTATGGTGAGGGCAGAAGACGAGTCGAGGCAACCGGCGATGAACCACGCTTACGAGACGCTGCGGGTCGACGACAAGGGCGACGGGCTCGTCCTGCTGACATTGAACCGGCCGCAGGTCGCCAACGCGATGAACACCCGAATGGGCCGCGACCTGCTGGCGTTTTTCGAGACGGTCAACGCCGAGCCGCTGGCCTATCGCTGCATCGTCTTTACCGGCGCCGGCGACAAGGCGTTCTGCGCCGGCGGCGATTTGAAGGAGCGCCAGGGCATGACCGACGACGCCTGGCAGGCGCAGCATCTGCTGTTCGAGCGGATGATTCGCGCCTTTATCGGCGTTCCGGTGCCGGTATTGGGCGCGATCAACGGCGCCGCCTATGCCGGCGGCTGCGAGTTGGCGCTGTGCTGCGACTTCCTCTACGCCGCCGAGGGCGCCCGCTTTGCGCTGACCGAAGTCACGCTCGGCATCATGCCGGGCGCCGGCGGCACGCAGAACCTGCCGCGCGCGGTCGGCGAGCGCCGCGCCAAGGAGATCATCCTGACCGGACGGCCGTTCTCGGCGCAGGAGGCGTTCGAGTGGGGCATGGTCAACCGGCTGTGCGCCGCCGACCGCCTCATCGACGAGACGATGGAGACCGCCCGCCGGATCGCCGACAACGCCCCCATTTCGGTGCGCCAGGCCAAGCATTCGATCCATCACGGACTGCAGATGGACCTCGCCAGCGCGATGCTGTTCGAGATCGAGGCCTACAACCGCATGGTCCCGACCGAAGACCGCCGCGAGGGCATCGCTTCGTTCAACGAGAAGCGCAAACCGAAGTTCAAGGGAAGGTAATGTCTATAAGATTACGCGAACCCG
>DATLTH010000103.1:0-9522 GCA_035533695.1 Allostellaceae bacterium
TTCCCGCCATTCGAGCGCTGCTCTACGATCCGCCCAACCAGCGCCACCGGAGGCCGCAGGAACTGATGACCGACAATATCATCGTCGATACCGCCACCAAAATCTTCGCCGATTTGTGCGAGCCCGCCACGATCAATGCCGCCGAAGAGGGCAAGTGGCCGCAGGAATTGTGGGATGCGCTCGAAGAATCCGGCCTGACCTTGACCTGGGTTCCCGACACGCTCGGCGGTGCCGGGGCGGAGATCATCGACGGCTTTGCCGTGTTGCGCGTCGCCGGGCGGTTTTCGGCACCGGTCCCGCTTGCCGAGACATTGCTTGCCGGCTGGCTGTTGGCGCAGGCCGGGATCGAGGCGCCTGCCGGGCCGATGACGATCGCGCCGGTTTACGAGGACGGCCATATCGAACTGACCGACCACGCCTTGCGCGGGCGGGCGCGTCACATCCCGTTCGCCCGCTCGGCACGCCACATCGCGGTGCTCGCCTACCAGGCCGGTGCGCCCTGCGTCGCGCTGGTTGCCGCGGACGGATTGGCGATTTCTCCGGGAACGAGCCTCGCCGGCGAACCGCGCGATACGGTCTCCTTTGACGGCGCCGCCGCGGTCGCGGTCGGCCCGGCACCCGGCGTCGGGGTCCTCGATCTGGTTCAGCTTGGCGCCGTGGCGCGGGCGCAGCAGATGGCCGGGGCGCTTGAGCACATTCTCGACCAGTCGGTGCAATGGTCGCTCGACCGTGTTCAGTTCGGCCGCCCGATCGCCAAGTTCCAGGCGGTACAGCACAATCTGGCGACGTTGGCGGGCGAGGTCGCCGCCGCCGGCGCCGCCGCCGATTCCGCCGCCGAGGCGATCGCCCGGCACGGGGTCGGCAACGAGCTGGTCGCCGCCGAGGTCGCGATCGCCAAATTGCGGGTCGGCGAGGCGGCCGGCAATGGCGCCGCGATCGCCCACCAGGTGCACGGCGCGATGGGCTTCACCTACGAGCATTCGCTGCACCATGCGACGCGGCGGCTGTGGGCGTGGCGCGAAGAGTTCGGCAACGAGACGCATTGGGCGACGCAACTCGGCCACATGGTCGCCGCGCGCGGCGCCGATGCGCTGTGGCCGTTCATTACGCAAGGGTCGTAACGCATCGTTTCGTCGGGATTGCTTCGCTTCGCTCGCAATGACAACTCTTGCCGTCATTGCGAGGAGCGCAGCGACGAAGCAATCTCGCCCGCTTGAGGTTCTGGCGGCAGTGGAGAGCACGAATGGCCTATAATTTTCATTTCGACCCGGTCGAATTGCCGCCCGAATGCAAGGAGTTGCGCCAGGAGGTCCGCGCCTTTCTGCGCCAGGAGATCGAGGCCGGCACCTTCAGCCCGCTGGGCGGGCGCAGCGACAACGCGCCGGCGTTCGCCCGCAAGGTCGGGGCCAAGGGCTGGATCGGCATGACCTGGCCGAAGAAATACGGCGGCCACGAGCGCTCGCACCTCGAACGCTACGTCGTGACCGAGGAGATGCTGGCGCATCGCGCACCGACCCGTCACTACTCGACGGCCGACCGCCAATCGGGGCCGGTGATCCTGCGCTATGGCCAGGAGGAAATCCGACAGAAGATGCTGCCGCGCATCGCCGCGGGCGAATTGTGCTTCTGCATCGGCCTCAGCGAACCCAATTCCGGCTCCGACGTGTTCGCCGCCTCGACCCGCGCGACCAAAGCGGACGGCGGCTGGCTGGTCAACGGGCGCAAGATCTGGACGTCGAACGCGCATAATTCCGACTACATGATCGCGTTGTTGCGCACCTCGCCCAAGACCAAGGAAAACCATCGGCACGGCCTGACGCAATTCCTGATCGACTGCAAATCGAAGGGCATCACGATCCGGCCGATCATCAACCTGACCGGGCAACACGAATTCAACGAAATTTTCTTCGACGACGTGTTTGTGCCCGACCTGCACCTGATCGGCGAAGTCGACATGGCGTGGAAGCAGGCGTCGGACGAGCTCGCCTATGAGCGCAGCGGCCCCGACCGCTGGCTCGAAACCTTTCCGGCCTTGGTCGAACTGGTGCGGCGCGCCGGCCCCGAGCCGAGCGAGCGGCTCGCCGAGGGCATCGGCCGCGAGGTCGCGCATCTGGCGACGCTGCGGCGCATGTCGGCCAGCGTCGCTGGCATGCTGCAGGCCGGCAAGACCCCGGCGGTCGAGGCCGCCGTCGTCAAGGACCTCGGCACCAACTGGGAGCAGGCATTGCCCAACAAGGTGCGGCTGTTGGCGCCGCCGACCGGCGATTCGACACCCGACAGCAATGACGACCGCTTTGAGGAGGCGCTGCGCATGACGACGCTGATCGCCCCGAAGCTGACGATCCAGGGCGGCACCCGCGAAGTCTTGCGCGGCATCATCGCCCGCGGCCTCGGACTGCGGTAGCAACTCGTCGAACCGGCGGGCGACCGGTAACCTCTTGTTCGGGGGACGCGATGGAAAACGGCATGGCACGTCCGGTAGCGGCCGAGTTTTTCGGGACGTTCTGGCTGGTTTTCGGCGGCTGCGGCGCGGCAGTCCTGGCCGCCGCGTTCCCCGGCCTCGGCATCGGCTTTGTCGGGGTTGCGCTCGCCTTCGGGCTGACGGTCTTGACCATGGTTTATGCGGTCGGCCACATATCGGGGGGCCATTTCAACCCGGCCGTGACGTGCGGCCTCTGGGCCGCCGGTCGCTGCGAAGGACGGCAGGTCGTTCCCTACATCGTTGCCCAGGTAATCGCCGCCATTCTCGCCGCCGCTGTCCTGTGGATCATCGCCTCGGGCAAGCCCGGCTGGGTCCCGGGCGGGTTCGCTGCCAACGGGTACGGCGACCTCAGCCCCGGGAAATACGGCCTCGCCGCATGCTTCCTGACCGAAGCGCTGATGACGTTCTTTTTTCTGTTCATCATCATCGGAGCGACGGCGAAGCGCGCCCCCGCCGGATTTGCCGGCATCGCGATCGGCCTCGCACTGACGTTGATCCATCTGGTTTCGATCCCGGTCACCAACACCTCGGTCAATCCCGCCCGCAGCACCGGACCGGCGTTGTTCGCCGGCGGCGGGCACGTCGGCCAGCTGTGGCTCTTCTGGGTCGCCCCGATTATCGGCGCGGTGATTGCGGGGTGGCTGGCGCGCTGGCTGCAGCACATCGACCCGGCGGACGCCACCAGCGAAGCGCGACCCTAAAAAAGAGACTGCAATGCCGGATCTCAAGCCGCTGCTGTCGCCCGACAGCGTCGCCATCGTCGGCGCGGCGGGCGACGATTCGCTGCGCGGCCGGCTGACCAAGCAGCTGGTCGAGCACGGGTTTCCCGGCCGCCTCTACCCGGTGACGCGCAGCCACGGCGAGGTGCTGGGCTACAAGGCCTATGCCAACGTCGCCGACATCCCGGAAGCCGCCGACCTCGCGGTGATCCTGGTGCCGGCGGCTCATGTCGTCTCGGCGATCGAGCAATGCGCGGCGCGCGGCATTCCGGCGGCGGCGATCATCAGCTCCGGCTTCGGCGAGGAGCATAGCGAGGCGGCGGCGGCGCGCGACAGCGCGCTGCGGGCCATCGCCGAGCGCACCGGCATGGTCATCGCCGGACCCAATTGCGAGGGCCTCGTCAACCCGCTGAGGCCGCTGGTGGCGACCTTCAGCCCGGTGTTCCACGACCACAATGTGCCGCTCTTGCCCGAGGGCAGCCGGGCGAAGCCGATCGCGGTCACCTGCCAGTCGGGCGCCTTGACCTTTGCGTTTCTGTCGCGCGGCCGCGACCGCCAGCTTCGCTTCACCTATCAGGTCAGCGCCGGCAACCAGACCGTGCTCGAGGCGCACGACTATGTCGATTGGGTGCTCGACGCCGGCGGCGCCGACATCTTCCTGTGCTACCTCGAACAGATTCGCGACGCCGCCCGCTTCCGCGCCGTCGCCGACAAGGCGGCGCGGGCCGGGAAGCCGATGATCGTCGCCAAGGTCGGACGCTCCGATGCCGGGCGCCGCGCCGCCGCCTCGCATACCGGCGCGCTCGCCCATGCCGGCGCCGCCGACGACGCGATCTTCCGCCATCACGGGATTATTCGCGGCGAGGACCTCGACCACATGGTCGATGTCGCGACCGCGTTTGCCTATTGCAAGCTGCCGCGCGGCAACCGCGTCGCGGTGATCACCGGCTCGGGCGGCAGCGCGGTGTGGATGGCCGACATATTGTCGGCGCACGGTCTCGAACTGCCGGTACTGGAAGACGACATCCAGCGCCGCCTGATGGCGATGCTGCCGTCCTACGCCTCGGCGCAAAACCCGGTCGACGCCACCGCGCAGGCGATCGGCGAAGTCGGCTATGCGCCGCTCGTCGAACTGGTGCGACAATCCGAGCGGATCGACACGATCCTCCTGATCAGTTCGCTCGCCAACGAGAGCCGGGCGAAGAAACTCGCCGACGAAATGCGGAGCCTTGTCGAGACCACCGACAAGGCGATCCTGTTGTCGACCTACACCACCGCGAGCCCGGCGGCGATCGCCACCCTGGGCGCCGCCGGCATCCCCTGCTACACCGCGATGCCAAGCTGCGCCCGGGCGATCCGCGCGCTCGTCGATTACGGTGCGTTTCAGACACGCGTGGCGGAGCGCTCGGCCAAGCCCCCGCCACCGCCGATGCCGCGCGACGCGGTCGCGGCCGCGCTCGCCGCATCGCCCGCGGTGCTGACCGAAATGGCGTCGAAGGCGTTGCTCGCCCGCTATGGCGTGACGCTGCCGCCGGAGGTTCTGGCCACGAGCGAAGACGCGGCGGCCGCTTCTTCCATCAGGATCGGCGGCGCGGTGGCTCTCAAGGTGCAATCGCCCGACATATTGCACAAGACCGAGGCCGGCGCGGTGATGCTGGGCCTGTCCGGCGAGGCGGCGGTGCGCGAGGGCTACCGCACCGTATTGGCGCGGGCGCGATCGGCGCACCCCGAGGCGACGGTCGATGGCGTCTTGGTGCAGGCGATGGCGCGGCCCGGCGTCGAGATGATCCTCGGCGTGGCGCGCGACCCCGATTTTGGGCCGCTGTTGATGGTCGGGCTCGGCGGCATCCACGTCGAAGTATTGCGCGACGTCGCCTTCGCCCCGGTGCCGCTCGACGCCGACGCGGCGCTCGACCTGCTGGGACAGATCAAGGGCGCGGCATTGCTCGACGGCGTGCGCGGCGCCAGGCCGGCCGACAAGGCTGCGCTGGCCGCGCTGATGGTTGCACTGTCGCGCTTTGCCGCCGATCATGCCGACGCGATTGCCGAAATTGACCTCAACCCGGTCATCGTGCACCCCGCCGGCGAGGGGCTGACCGTCGTCGACGCACTGATCGTCAAGCGATAAGGAACCGAAATACAAAATACGCCCATCCCGGCGCAGGCCGGGACCTATCGAGCAACCGCTCGTGCGGCCGATAAATGGGTCCCGGCCTGCGCCGGGATGACGGGTTAGGATGGTCGCATCCACCAGGGCATTCCACCGGGAGAGCAGGGCATGACCGACTACACCGGGTTCAAGGAGATCGGCGTCGGCCTCGACGGCCTGGTGGCGACGGTCGAGATGCGCCGCCCGCCCAACAATTTCTTCGACGCCGCGCTGATCGCCGAGATCGGCGAAGCGTTCGAGCGGCTCGACGCCGACCCCGCCTGCCGCGTCATCGTGCTCGCCGCCGAGGGCCGCAATTTCTGCGCGGGGGCCGACTTCTCGAAGCGCCTGGACACCGGCACCGTGCAGGAATCGGCGAAGAGCGGCCGCGGCAGGCACCTCTACAAGGAGGGCATCCGCCTGTTCCGCACGCAAAAGCCGATCGTCGGCGCGATCCAGGGCGCGGCGGTCGGCGGCGGCCTTGGCCTCGCCCTCGTCCCCGATTTTCGGGTAACCTGCCGGGAGGCAAGGTTCAGCGCCAATTTCAACCGCCTCGGCTTTCATCCCGGCTTCGGCCTGACCGTGACCCTGCCGCGCCTCGTCGGGCCGCAGCAGGCGGCATTGTTGTTCTATACCGGGCGGCGGATTGCCGGCGACGAGGCGGTGCGCATCGGGCTTGCCGACATGCTGGTGGCGCAGGACGAGGTGCGCAGTGCGGCGCAGGCTTTGGCCCTCGAAATCGCGCAATCGGCGCCGCTCGCCGTCGTCGCGACGCGCGAAACTTTGCGCCGCGGCCTCACCGACGCGATCGAGGCGGCGACCGAGCGCGAACTGGTCGAGCAGGACTGGCTGCGCCAGACCGAGGATTTCCGCGAAGGCATCAAGGCGATGGCCGAGCGCCGCCTGCCCGATTTCCAGGGCCGGTAATCCCCTCACGCGTCCTAAAAAATTCGGGTTCCCGGCGAAGGCCGGGATCCATTCATCCGCACCCGAGACGGTTGACAGGTAGGTCCCGGCCTTCGCCGGGAAGCCGGTTTCTTCTGCATTTTTCAAAATCGGCCACGAAAGGCGGCGGCGAACAGCCGCCAGCTTTGCAGCGGATCGGGAATCGCCAGTTCGGGCGCGAACGGGTTGTGGCCGGCATGTGCGAGGCGGGCGAGAAACCGCTCGGCCACCACCGCGGGCAACAACGCGGCGTGCGCCCGCCGGGGAACCTCGCTGCGATGGCGCCGGGCCGCCCGCAGATGGCCGGCGGCGGCTTCGGCGATCTCGGCGGCGGCGGCCCGCAACCCGGTGCTGTCGCGCAAGCCCGCGTAATCCGCCGGATCGAGCCCGAAGCGTGCGCCGGCATCGGCCGGGATGTAGCGGCGCCCGGCCCGGGCGTGGAACGGCATCGCCCGCAACAGCCCGGCGAGGGTGTAGCCGATGCCGATTTCGCGGGCGGCCGTGCGGGCGGCTGGCTGCGATATCCCGAGCACCTCGAGCGCAAGCTCGATGAGGCCGCCCGAGGTAGCGTCGGCGTAGTCCTCGAGCGCGGCCAGCGTTGCCGGCGGCTCGTCAAGGAGATCGCACTCGCGGGCGTCGATCAGCCGGTCGAAGGGCGCGCGGCTGAGGCCGAAATCGCGGATCGCAGCGGTCAGCGGCGCGGCGACGACATGGGCGCGCGGCGCGGTGCCGGAAAACGCCGCGTCCACCACCTCGCGCCACCATTGCAGGCGAATTTGCCCGAGCATCGGCGTTGTCACGCTCTCGCGCACCCGGGCAACTTCGTAGTTGAAGGCGTACAGCGCAAACAGCGCCTCGCGCCGCGCCGCCGGGGCGAACAGGGCGGTCTGATAGCGGTCGCGGTCATGTTGCCGGACCAGCATGCCGACCGGCGAAAGCCGCGGCGCGGCGCGGGTTGCGGCGGCCCCGGTCGTTTCTCCCTTCACAAGACCCCGCGAAGCCAATATGTCACGACAATCGCAACCCCCAAGGTGGAGAGGCTGACATGGCTTTCGAACTGCCGCCCTTGCCCTATCCGAAGAACGCGCTCGAACCCTATACCTCGGCCAACACGCTCGATTTCCACTACGGCAAACACCATCAGGCCTATGTGACCAACCTCAACAACCTGGTCAAAGACTCGCCGATGGCGAGCCAGTCGCTCGAAGAGATCA
Source organism: Allostellaceae bacterium (assembly GCA_035533695.1). Taxonomy (GTDB): domain Bacteria; phylum Pseudomonadota; class Alphaproteobacteria; order ATCC43930; family CGMCC-115725; genus DATARH01. The sequence goes on from DATLTH010000103.1 coordinate 7,510, forward strand.
TCAAGGCGACCGCCACTGACGCCTCCAAGGCCGGCATCTTCAACAATGCCGCGCAGGTGTGGAACCATACGTTTTTCTGGAACTGCATGAAGCCGGCCGGCGGCGGCGCGCCGAGCGGCGCGGTCGCCCAGGCGATCGACCGCGATCTCGGCGGCCTCGCCAAGTTCAAGGACGATTTCAAGGCGCGGGCGGTCGGCCAGTTCGGCAGCGGCTGGGCCTGGCTCGTCGCCAGCGGCGGCAAAGTGTCGATCACTTCGACCCCCAACGCGATGACCCCGCTCGCCCAGGGACAGACCGCGCTCCTCACCTGCGACGTGTGGGAGCACGCTTACTATCTCGATTTCCAGAACCGCCGGCCCGATTTCGTCCAGGCGTTTCTCGACCACCTGGTCAACTGGGACTTCGTCGCCCAAAACCTGGCGAAGGCGCGCTGAAGACGAGATTTTCCCAGGCGTCGGAAGCCCCTCACCCTCCCACGCCTGGTAAACTCCATTGGGCGGGTCCCTCCCTCTCCCCGCTCGCGGGGAGAGGGTTGGGGTGAGGGGCGGCGGCGGCCCGCCATTATGGCCGAGGCCGAAGCATGTCGCGCAGTCATCCAGGGGCGCCACGATTGCCTCCGGAATCGGCCGCGCAAACGGCGTGCCAGTCAGACCGGCAGCAACAGGGCCGCCGCGACGCGGCGATCTTCGGCCAGCAGCACATTGTAGGTGCGGCAGGCGGCACCGGTATCCATCGCTTCGAGCGCGATGCCGCAGGCCCGCATCGCGGCGCGCAACGCCGGCGCCACCGGGCGCATCTGCCGCCCGAGCCCGACCAGCAGCAGTTCGACCCCGCCGCGCGCCGCCACCGGCGCGAGCCCCTCGACGCTGATCGCCGCGTCCGCCCAGTGCAAAGTTTGATCGGGGAATACCAGGACCGGCCCCAGATAGATCGTCCCGCTGACGCGAAACCCGCTCGCTCCGTACCGCTCGATGAGCTGGCGGCCGGGCTGGACGATTTGGGTCAGTTCCATCGCCCGTGCTCCCGCCCTTTCAGCGCGGGGTGCGTTCGGCGCCCGCGGCCGGCGCGTCGGCGCCTCGGGCGATCGCCCGCCGGTTGGGCTGGACGTAGTACAGCACCGGGGCAGCGATGAAGAGCGAGGAGTAGGTGCCGATCACGATGCCCCACAGCATCGCGATCGAGAACCCCTTCAAGACCTCGCCGCCGAACACCAGCAGCGAGAGCACCGCCAATGCCACGGTGCTGACCGTCAGGATCGTGCGCGACAGGGTCTCGTTGAGCGCCAGGTTGATCAATTCGCGGAACGGCATCGTGCGATGCTTGCGCATCGATTCGCGCACCCGGTCGTAGATCACCACCGTGTCGTTGATCGAATACCCGGCGATGGTCAGGATCGCCGCCAATGTCGTCAGGTTGAATTCGAGCTGGAAGATCGCAAACAGGCCGACCGTGGTGATCACATCGTGCAATGTCGCGATCGTCGCGCCGACCCCGAACTGCCACTCGAAGCGAAACCAGATGTAGATGAGGATCGCGCCGAGCGCGAGCACGGTCGCCAATATCCCGGCGCGGATCAATTCGCTGCCGACGCTCGGACCGACAACCTCGGTGCGGCGGTAGTCGATATTGGGACCGAGCGCGGCGCGCGCCTTCTCGACCGCCTGCATCTGCGCGGCATCGCCGCCGGGCTGCTGCGGCAGGCGGATCAAGACGTCGTCCGGGCTGCCGAACTGCTGCAGCGAAGCCTCGCCCAGGTGCAGCGCGTCGAGCGTCGCCCGCATCGCGCCGAGATCCGCCGGCCCGGTCGTCGTCTTCGCCTCGATCAGCGTGCCGCCGACGAAATCGATGCCGTAATTGAGCCCGACGGTAAAAAACAAGCCGATCGTCAGCGCCGTCAATGCCAGCGAAAACACGAAGCCGAACAGACGCCAGCGCATGAAATCGATCTTCGGCACATGCCGGATGACGATCAGCGGTCTGCGGAGATCAATCATCGTGAGGGGCCACCGCATC
>DATLTH010000104.1:0-3286 GCA_035533695.1 Allostellaceae bacterium
GCGCCGGGAATGCCGGCTTTTCGGTAATTGATCCATCGCGCATCTGGCTGCTTGGGATTGCAAATGAACGACATGAGCAAGGAAGCGGCAAACGACATCGATCTGTTGCAGGACCTCGTGGCCCGCGCCCGGAAGGCCGGCGCCGATGCGGCCGATGCCGTGCTGGTCGAGGGCATCTCGCTGTCGCATGCAAGGCGCCTCGGCAAGGTCGAGAAGCTGGAGCGTTCGGAAGGCCAGGACCTCGGGCTGCGCGTGCTGATTGGCAAGCAGCAGGCGATCGTGTCGTCGAGCGACCGCTCGCCGAAAATGCTCGCCGAACTGGTCGAGCGCACCCTGGCAATGGCGAAGGCGGTGCCGGAAGATCCGTTCTGCGGCCTCGCCGACCCCGCCGAGATCGTGCGTGACTGGCCCAAGCTCGACATGCTCGATCCGGTGGAGCCGAGCGCCGAAGAATTGATCGAGCGGGCGCGCGCCGCCGAGGAGGCGGCGATGGCGGTCCCGGGCATCACAAACAGCGAGGGCGCCGAAGCCGGCTGGGGCCGCTCGCGCATCGCGCTCGCGGCCTCGAACGGCTTTGCCGGCGGGTATGCCGGGTCGAGCCACGGGGTCAGCGTCTCGGTGATCGGCGGCTCCGGCACCAAGATGGAGCGCGACTACGATTACAGCAGCGCGGTCTACGCGGCCGATCTGCGCGACCCGGCCGAAATCGGCAAAAGCGCCGGCGAGCGCACGATCAAACGGCTGGGGCCGCGCAAGATGCCGACCGGCCGCTACCCGATCGTGCTCGACCCGCGCGTCGCGCGCAGCTTCATCTCGCACCTGCTGGGGGCGATCTCCGGGCCGTCGATCGCCCGCGGCACGAGCTTCCTCAAGGACAAGCTCGGCCAACGCATCTTCCCCGAGGCGATCACGATCACCGAAGACCCGCACAAGCAGCGCGGCCACCGCTCGAAGCCGTTCGACGCCGAGGGCCTGCCCAATCGCCGCCATGCATTGATCGACAAGGGCGTGCTGACGACCTGGCTCTTGGATCTGCGCTCGGCCCGCCAGCTCGGTCTCAAATCAACCGGCCACGCGGCGCGCGGCACCGCTTCCCCGCCATCGCCGTCCGCCACCAACATCTGGATCGAGCCCGGCATGATGAGCCCCGCCGAGCTGATGTCCGACATCAAGAGCGGCTTCTTTGTCACCGAGCTGATGGGGATGGGGGTCAACGGCCTGACCGGCGACTACAGCCGCGGCGCCGCCGGCTTCTGGATCGAGAACGGCGAAATTTCCTTTCCGGTCAGCGAGATGACGGTCGCCGGCAACCTCAACGACATGTTCGCCCGGATGGTCGCCGCCAACGACCTCGAATTCCGCGCCGGCGCCGACTCGCCGACGCTGCGCATCGACGACCTCGCCGTTGCCGGGGCGTGAGGCGGGCGTGAGGTGACCTGAGCGGCCTTGCCATTCCGCCTGTCGGCCCATAACACTGGCGGCAGGGCCGATGCGAGACAACTCACCGATTTCGCCAGACGGGGTGCGCTCGTCCGTGCTCGTGCACCGGCTGGTGCGCGACTTCATGGGGCGGCACGCGCGGCGGATCGTGCTGGCCTTCGCGTGCATGGCAATTGCCGCCGCCAGCACGGCGTTGCGCGCCTGGCTGATGCAGCCGGTGCTTGACCGCATCTTCATCGCGCACGACGGCTCGCTGCTGCTGCTGCTGTCGGGGGGTGCGCTATTGCTGGCCGTGGTCAAGGGCGCCGCCGACTATTTCGAGAACCTGCTGATGATGCGCGTCGGCCAGCGCGTCATCACCGATGTCCAGGCCGCCCTCTATTCGCGCCTCATTCGCGCCGACCTGGCCTATTTCAACGCCCATCCGAGCGGCGGGCTGATTTCGCGCTTTGTCAACGATGTCGGGCTGTTGCGCAGCGCGGCGGCCAACGTGCTGGCCGGCATCGGGCGCAACGCCCTGACGCTGATGTTTCTCGTCGGGGTGATGTTCTACCAGGATTGGGCATTGGCGTTTGTCGCGCTCGTCGCGTTTCCGGCGGCGATCCGGCCCATCGTCGCGATCGGCCGGCGCATGCGCCGGGTCTCGGTCAACACCCAGGTCGAGATGGGCCAGCTGACGACCCTGTTGACGCAAACTTTCCAGGGCGCGCGCCTCGTCAAGGCGTACGGCATGGAGGCGTACGAGGAACGCCGCGCCGCCCTTCTGTTCGAGCGCATCTACCGGCTGATCGACCGCGCCAACCGAACGCGCTCGCGCGCGGGGCCGATGATGGAGGCACTGGGCGGCGCGGCGATCGCCTTCGTGATCTTCTACGGCGGGCGTCAGGTGATCATGGGCGCGCGCACGCCGGGCGCATTCTTCTCGTTCATCACGGCATTGCTCCTGGCCTATCAGCCGGTCAAGAGCCTCGCCACGCTGAATGCGTCATTGCAGGAAGGGCTTGCGGCGGCGCAGCGGGTTTTCGACGTGCTCGACATCGAGCCGACGATCCGCGACCGGCCCGACGCCCGCCCGCTGCGCATTACCGGCGGCGAGGTTCGCTTCGAGACGGTGCGCTTCGGCTACCACCCGGGCGCGGTGGCGGTCGACGGGATCTCGTTTACCGTCCCGGCCGGCAGCACCGTCGCACTGGTCGGTCCGTCGGGGGCCGGCAAATCCACCGTGCTGAACCTCATTCCCAGGTTCTTCGATGTCGATGGCGGCAATATCGCGATCGACGGACAGGACATCGCCGCGGTCACCCTCGCCTCGTTGCGCGACGCGATCGGGCTGGTGTCGCAGGAGGTCAGCCTGTTCGACGATACCGTGCATGCCAACATCGCCTATGGACGGTTCGGCGCGACCGCCGCCGACATCGAGGCGGCTTCCGTCCAGGCCGGGGCCGACGGGTTCATTCGCGAATTGCCGCAAGGCTACGACACGCTGGTCGGCGAACATGGCGTCCGCCTGTCGGGCGGCCAGCGGCAGCGCCTCGCGATCGCCCGGGCGATGCTGAAGGACGCGCCGATCCTGCTGCTCGACGAAGCGACCTCGGCGCTCGACAGCGAGACCGAGCGGCTGGTCCAGGCGTCATTGCGCAATTTGATGCGGGGGCGCACGACGGTGGTCATCGCGCACCGCCTGTCGACGATCATCGGCGCCGACCTGATCTGCGTCATGGACCGCGGCCGCATCGTCGAAACTGGCAAGCATGCCGAACTGCTCGCCGTCAATGGCATCTATGCCCGGCTCTACGAGACCCAGTTCGCCGCGGAGCGTCTGCTCGCGCCATTGGCGAACGCGGAG
>DATLTH010000105.1:0-5525 GCA_035533695.1 Allostellaceae bacterium
ACGAGGCCGATCCCATCGCCGGGCTGAGCGTTGCAACGGCGCAGGGGCTTCGCGAAGGGAGCGTCGATTTCGCCCTGTTCTTCTCGCCGCGCACCGCCGCGATCTTCCGGGATCTCGCCGAGCGCGCCGGCCTCGCCGACGCCTTGGCGTCGGTCATCGCGCTTTCGATCAGCGCCGCGGCCGATGCCGCGCTCGCAACATTGGGCTTCCGCGAGCGGCATGTCGCCGCTCGGCCGGACCAGCCGAGCCTGTTGGCGGCCCTCGATCGGCTGATCGCCGAACGGCGCCGCGCATGAGTGAGCCCCGCGACGATCCCGGCCCGATGGGCGAACCGATACCGAACGAGTCGGCGGCGAGCGAACCGACAGGGGACGAACCGGCCGCCGCGCCGACACCGCGCTATCGTGTGGCGATCGGATTGGCCGGGGCGGCGCTGCTGCTCGTCGTGTTGGTCGGGGCCGGACTGCTCTGGGCGCCGTCGCTGTCCTGGCGCGCGAGCGCGCCGCCGGATCGCGGGCTCGCTGCCCGAATCGACCGCCTCATGACCCGGCAGCAGCAGGATCGGCAGCAGACCCGGCAGGCAATCGCCGCAACCAACGCGGCATTGCAGCGGCTCGACCGGCGGATCGGGGCATCCGAGGCCCGGCCCGGCGCCGCGCCGGCCGATATTGCCGACCTCCGCCAGCAATTGGCAAAGCTGTCGACCGCGAATGCCGATCTGGCAACGCGGGTCGCGGCGCTCGACCAATTCGCGCGAAACCGGGCTGCAAGCGAGCGAACCGATACCGGGTTGCTGCTGGTCTTGCTGCAGATCCGCGATGCAGTGGCGGCCGGGCGCCCGTTTGCGGCAGAGTACGAGGCGCTTGTTGCGCTGGCGCCCGCGCCGTCCGATATCGCTGCCGCCGCCGCGCCGCTGGCCGAGCCGGCGAAAGCCGGCGTGGCAAGCCTGCGGGTTCTCACCACCAGACTGCGCGACCTGGCCGCCACGCTTGCCGCGGCACCGGCGCCGCCGGCCGGCGGCGGGTGGGGCAATGCCGTGCTGGCGCGGTTGCATGGCCTCGTCACGATCCGGCATATCGACGAGGTTGGGACAGGAAGCGGTCCGCCCGTTGGGGTCAATGGCGCCGAGCGGGCGCTCGCCGGGGGCGATCTCGCCGCCGCTGTCGCTGCGCTGGACGGACTGACCGGCGCGCCGGCCGAGGCCGCTCGATCGTGGCTGCGCAGCGCGAAGCAGCGCCTCGCGGTCGAGGCGGCGCTGCGCCGCATCGAGGCGCTGGTGTCGGCACGCTTGACCGCCGCAGCGAGCCGGCCGGCCGATGCCGGCTCGCCCCGCTGATGCGCACGCTCCTCGCGCTGGTGCTGGCCGCGGCGGCGGTTGTTGCCGCCGGGTTTCTCGCCGAACACCCCGGACACGTCGAGATCGTCTGGCAGGGGCGGCAGATCGACACTTCGCTCGGGGTGCTGGTCGGAGCTGTCGCGCTCCTCGTGCTGCTCGTTGCGCTGGCGCTTCTCGCGGCGGCGGCGCTGCGTCGCGTGCCGGGCAAGCTGCGCCGGCGTCGAGCGGTCCGCCGCCGGGAAACCGGCGAAGCCGCCCTGACCAGCGGCATCGTCGCCCTGGCCGCCGGCCAGGCGGCGGAGGCGCGGGGTCACGCGCGGCGTGCCGAAGCCCTGCTCGGCGGCATCCCGATGGCCTTGCTGCTGGCGGCGGAAGCGGCAGCGCGGGAGGGCGACGTCGCCGCCGCCGGGCGCGCTTACACCGCGCTGCTCGCGCGGCCGGAGACCGAGTTTCTCGGCCTGCGCGGGCTGATCGGCCAGGCGTTGCGCGCCGGCGACGACGCCACCGGTCGGCGCCTCGCCGAGCGCGCCGCGAAGCTGCGCCCCGACGCCCTCTGGCTGGTCGACAGCCGCCTGCTGCTCGCGGCCCGCGCCGGGGATTGGCCGGCGGCGCGCGACACGCTCGCCAATGCGGCGAAGCGGCAGGTGCTGCCGGCCGAGCAACTGCGTCATCATCAGGGTGTCGTGCTGCATGAGTTGAGCTGCGCCGCCGAGCGAAGCGGCGATTTGCGCGAAGCGGCCGGGCTGGCGGCCACGGCACAGGCGCTGGCGACGGACCTTGCCGTTCCGGCCAGCCATCACGCGCGGCTGCTGATCGGGCTGGGGCGCAAGCGCGCCGCGGCACGAGCGATCGAGCGCGCCTGGCGGACCGCGCCGCACCCCGACCTTGCCCGCCTCTATCTGGAGATCAACCCAGCCGCGCCGCCACCCGCCCGGGCCGCGTCGCTGCAATTGCTGGCGGCGCAAAACCCGCAGGCCGCGGAGAGTGGGCTGGCGCTCGCCGAGGAGGCGCTGGCGGCCCGGCTGTGGGGCGAAGCGCGCCGCCATTTGGCGCTCGCCATCGCCGCACCTGCCCCCGAGGGGCCATCGCGCCGGCTGTGCCTGTTGATGGCCCGGCTGGAGGAGAGCGAAGCCGCCAATCCGCAAGAGGGTCGGGCGGCAGCGCGCGAATGGCTCGACCGGGCGCTCGGCGCGGCACCCGACCCTTGCTACGTGTGCACAAGATGCGGCCGCGACCACCCCTTGTGGCAAGCGCTATGCGCCGAATGCGGCGCCTTCGACACGCTGCGCTGGCAGACCCCGCCGCACCGCGTCATGCCGGCCCTCGCGGCGCGGGCGGCGAATGCGGCAGCGCCGCCGATGCTGCCGGCGGCGGAATTTCCGGCTCTGCCGCCGAGCGGCTTGGCGCCAACCCCGCAATGGGATAATAAGCCGGCCTAGGCTGACGCCGGCGCCGCCCCGATAGCTCAGCGGTAGAGCACCCGCTTCGTAAGCGGTAGGTCGTCTGTTCAAATCAGACTCGGGGCACCAGCTTTTTCAATCTGATTTGGGTTACCCTGCCGTGGTGGCGACAGCGGTGCCTGTCAGCGTGGAAGCGCGACCCGGGATCTCGTGCTCGGTTGACGGCCGGGGCTGAGTGTCATTAGACCCTGCTGCAGTCTCGGGAAGGTGGGCGACATGAGCGATCAGGAGATGACCGACGGCTTTCACCTGGTAGTGGAGGCCTTAAAGCTGAACGGGGTCGATACGATTTTCGGGGTGGCCGGCATCCCGATCACCGACCTGTTGCGGCTGGCGCAGAACGAGGGGATCCGCTACCTCGGCTTCCGCCACGAGCAGTCGGCCGGAAACGCGGCGGCGATCGCCGGGTATCTGACACAGAAGCCGGGCATCTGCTTGACGGTCTCGGCCCCCGGCTTCCTCAACGGCCTCGTCGCGCTCGCCAATGCGACGACCAACTGCTTCCCGATGATATTGATCAGCGGCTCCAGCGACCGGGCGATCGTCGATCTCGAGCAGGGCGATTACGAAGAGATGGACCAGCTCGCCGTCGCCCGGCCGCATTGCAAGGCGGCCTGGCGGGTCAACCGCCCGCAGGATATCGGCGTCGGCATCGCGCGGGCGATCCGCGCCGCGGTGTCCGGGCGGCCGGGCGGCGTCTATCTCGACCTGACCGCCGAGTTGCTGGGGTCGGCGCTCGATGCGGAAATCGGCCGAAAATCGCTGGTCAAGGTCGTCGACCCGGCGCCCGCCTCGCCGCCGGCGCCTGCCGCGGTCGCGCGCGCCCTCGACCTCCTGGCGACGGCTGAGCGCCCGCTGGCGATCCTCGGCAAGGGCGCCGCCTATGCCCGCGCCGACGCGGAAATCCGCTCGTTCATCGAGGCGACCGGCATGCCGTTCCTGCCGATGTCGATGGCCAAGGGCCTCCTGCCCGACGACCATCCGCAATCGGCCGCCGCCGCGCGCTCCTACGCGATCGGCAACGCCGATGTGGTCTTGCTGGCCGGCGCGCGCCTTAATTGGCTGTTGTCGCACGGCCGGGCGCCCTTGTGGAACGCGAACACCAAGTTCGTGCAGGTCGACATCTCGCCGACCGAGTTCGACAGCAACCGCGCCATCGCCGCGCCGGTCGCCGGCGACATCAAATCGGTGTTCGCGGCATTCAATGCCGCGCTGAAGCCCGGCCAGGTTAAGCGCCAGGCGGCCTGGACCGACGAGATCGAGAAGCGCAAAACGCAGAATATCGAGCGCATGGCGGCGCGCCTCAACGCCGATCCGAGCCCGATGAATTTTTCCTCCGCCCTGCGCGCCGTGCGCAATGCGCTGGCCACGACGCCCGATGTCTACATCGTCAACGAAGGCGCCAACACGCTCGATTTCGGCCGCAACATCATCGACATGGACAAGCCCCGCCACCGCCTCGACAGCGGCACCTGGGGCGTCATGGGGATCGGCATGGGCTATGCGGTTGGCGCCGCGGCGGTGACCGGGAAACCCGTTGTCGCGATCGAGGGCGACAGCGCCTTCGGCTTCAGCGGCATGGAGGTGGAGACGATCTGCCGCTACGAACTGCCGGTGACGACGATCATCTTCAACAATAACGGCGTCTACCGCGGCGACCCCGCGGGGCAGCCCTATACGCCGACCGGCCTCCTGCGCGACGCGCATTACGAGAAGATCATCGAGGCGTTCGGCGGCAAGGGCTACCACTGCACCGACACGCCGAGCCTCACGCGCGCGCTCAGCGAGGCGCTCGCCTCAGGCAAGCCGGCATTGATCAACGCCGTGATCGATCCCACGGCCGGCACCGAGAGCGGCCATATCCAGAGCCTCAACCCGCGCAGCGCCGCCGCCCCGAAGACATGAAATTCGGTTGTCAGCCCGCCAGCGCGCGGTCCTCGATCGCGATCCGGCGGGCGAGCAATGCGAGATTGGCGGCGGAGAACGCCAGGGCCGTCAAAACCGCCCCAAAGGCGAGCGGCAACACCGCGATCTCGGCCGCGACGATCGCGTAATTGGGGTGGCGCAGATAGCGGTACGGCCCGCGGATCACCCGCGGCGTACCGGGCAGCACAATAATCCGGGTGGTCCAGCGCGCCCCCAGCGTCGCAATCACCCACAGCCGGGCGAGCTGGAGCGCGGCAAAAACGCCGAGCAGCGGCCACGACGGCGGCGTCGAGGCGGGCACCAGCAGCGCGAGGCTGCCGAGCCAGGCGGCGTGCAGCACGATGAACCACGGATAGGAGCCCGCGTCGACTTCGACCGCACCCTGCGCCATCAGCCGGCTCGTATTGCGCGCCGCGAAGGCAATTTCGCCCGCGCGCTGCAGCCCGACCAGGCCGAGCACCGCGTAAAGCGGGGTCACCCTTTGCCCAGCACCACAAAGCCGGCAGTAAAGCCGGGGCCCAGCGCCGTCAGCAATGCCCGGTCCCAGGCCTTGCCGCGGGCCAGCATGCGGTCGAGCACGAACAATACGCTCGCCGCCGACATGTTGCCAAAGTCGCGCAGCACCGCACGGGTATCGTCCAGCATGCCGCAACCGAGGCCGAAGGCCTGCTCGTACGCGTCGATCACCTTGGGACCGCCGGGATGGCAGACAAAGCGATCGATGTCCGCAAGCGCCAGGCGGTGACCGCGAAGAAAGTCGCGCGCGGCCTCGCCCAGCCGGTCGGTAACGAGCCGCGGGATAT
>DATLTH010000106.1:0-5373 GCA_035533695.1 Allostellaceae bacterium
CTGACCGGGAAGTTCTTGACCAGGTCCTTGACGTGCAACAGCGGCATGATGGCCGGGCTGGCCGCCGCGATCACAGCACGCACGCCATTTTGTGGCCCGGCGCGACCTCGCGCAGCGGCGGTATCGCCGCGGTGCAGACCGGCATCGCAAAGCCGCAGCGCGGCGCAAAGCGGCAGCCGGGCGGTGGATCCAGAAGGCTCGGCACGACCCCCGGGATCGCCACCAGGCGGCTTTTCTGGCCGGCTCTGTCGACGCGCGGGATCGAGCGAATGAGGCCCTGCGTGTAGGGATGGCGCGGCCGGGCAAACAGTTCTTCGACGCTCGCTTCCTCGACGACCTTGCCGGCGTACATGACGACGACCCGCTGCGCGGTCTCGGCGACCACCCCCATCGCATGGGTGATCAGCATGATCGCCATGCCGAGGCGGTCCTTGATCTCGGCGAGAAGATCGAGAATCTGCGCCTGGATCGTCACGTCGAGCGCGGTGGTGGGCTCGTCGGCGATCAACAGAAGGGGGTTGCACGACAACGCCATCGCGATCATCACGCGCTGGCGCATGCCGCCCGAAAACTGGTGCGGATAGTCGTATACCCGGCGTTGCGGATTGGGGATGTGCACCAATTGCAGCATCTCGGCCGCGCGGTCGAAGGCGGCGCGCCGCCCCAACCCCTCATGCTCGCGAACCGCCTCGGCGATCTGCGCGCCGACGCTGTAGACCGGGTTCAGCGAGGTCATCGGCTCCTGGAACACGATGCCGATTTCCTTGCCGCGGATGCGCCGCATCGCCTGCGCGCCGAGCGGCACGAGATCGCGGCCTTGCCAGAGAATTTCGCCCGCCGCGATGCGCCCCGGCGGCATCGCGATCAGCTTTAGGACCGACATCGCCATTACCGTCTTGCCGCAGCCGGATTCGCCGACGACGGCGAGCGTCTCGCCGCGGTCGATCGCCAGATCGACGCCGTCCACCGCGCGCACCGTGCCGTCATCGGTATCGAAATACGTCTTCAACCCGCGGATTTCGAGCAGACGGTCGGCACCCGACGGTTTCACATCACATCACTTTGCGGGGATCGAGCGCGTCGCGCAGCCCATCGCCGGCAAAGTTGATCGACAGCACGGTGAAAAAGATCGCACCGCCGGCGACCAAGGCCCAGTGCGGCGCGACATCGAGATTGTCCTTGGCATCATAGAGGATGCGCCCCCAGCTCGGGGTGTCGGGCGGGAAGCCGAGTCCGAGGAACGACAATGTCGCCTCGTTGATGATCGCGGCGGCAACCTCGACCGTCGCGGCGACGATGACCGGCCCCAGCGAATTGGGCAGGATATGGCGCATCACCTGGCGCCAGGTCGTCGCGCCGAGCGCGCGCGCCGCCTCAACAAACTCCTTCTCGCGCAACGACAAAAACTGGGCGCGCACCAGCCGCGCCACCTGCATCCAGCGCAACCCGCCGATCACCGCGACGATCAACACGAAAACGCCAAGCTGGGGGCCGACCAGGGCTGTGAGGGTGTCGCGAAACAGATACATGATCAACAGCAGCAGCGGCAGGGCCGGCAATGACAGGAACAAATCGGTCAGCCACATCAATGCCATATCGACGCTGCCGCGCGACACGCCGGCGATCGCCCCGACGACCGTGCCGACGACCAGCGCCACCGCCATCGCCGCGAGCCCGACCGACAGCGAGATGCGCCCGCCATAGAGCATGCGGGCGAGCAGATCCTGGCCGAGATCGTCGGTCCCTAGCGGATGGCTCCACGACGGACCGGCAAGCTGCGCGGCAAAATCGATATCGTCGATCGGCACCCGCCACACCAACGGTCCGAGCGCCACCGCGAGGACCATCAGCACCAGCAACAGGGCGCCCGCCACCGCCAGCCGATGCCGGCGAAAGCGCCGCCAGGTTTCCCGGGAAGGCGACACATAACGCGCATGGCCGCCCAGCGGCGGCGCGTCAGCGGTAGGCGATGCGAGGGTCAAGCCAGCCATAGAGCAGATCGGCAATCAGGTTGAACAGGATCACCAGGCAGGCGAAGACAAAGGTCACCGCCATGACGACCGGGGTGTCGTTGGCCAGCATCGCGCTGACCAGCAGCGAGCCGATGCCGGGGACGCGGAAAATCTGCTCGGTCACGATCGCGCCGCCGAACACCGCCGGCATCGACAACGCCACCAGGGTAACGACCGGGGCGAGCGCGTTGCGCACGACGTGCTTCATCACCACCGCCGACTCGGCGAGGCCTTTGGCGCGCGCGGTCGTGACGTAATCGAGGCGGATCACGTCGAGCACCGCCGAGCGCGCATAACGCGTCCATGAGGCGCCCTGGAACAGCCCCAGCACCATGACCGGCATCAGCGCCTGGCGGAACTCCTCCCACACCCAGCGCCAGCCGGTGACGCCGAGATCGGCGCGATAAACAAACGGCAGCCAATGGAGATAGATGCTGAACGTCAGGATGAACAGGATGCCGGTGAAGAACGTCGGCAGCGAAAATCCGATGAAAGCCAGTGTGTTGGCGATCTGGTCGAACAGCGAATAGGGGCGGGTCGCCGAGAAGACGCCGACCGGCAGGGCGATCAGCAACGCCACGATCTGCGACAAGCCGATCACCAACAGGGTCGTCGGCAGGCGCTGCCATATCAGTGTGCTCACATCCATCCGGCTGGCGAACGAAAAGCCCCAGTCGCCCTGCAGCATCGCGGCGAGCCAGTGGAGGTAGCGCACCGCGATCGGGTCATCGAGGCCGAATTTGGCGCGCAACGCCATCGCCACCGCCGGCGGCACATTGGGGTTGCTCGCCAACTCCTCGAACGGATCGCCCGGGGCGAGGGCCAGCACGGTGAACAAGACGATGCTGATGCCAAGCACGCTCGGCACGGCGATCGCCAGACGCTTCAGCAGGTATCGGCCCATCGCCGGTTACCAGCGCCGCGACGATCCCGGTTCACACGTCCCGGTACCAGTCCTTCAGGTTCCAGAAATCGTTGTCCCAGCCGCTCAGCGGCACCTTGAGCTTCTTCGACAGCGCGGTGACGCCCGGCCGGTACACATCGGGAATGACGGCCGGGTCGTCGACCACCAGATCATTCATCTTGATGAACAAGGCGGCCCGCTTGACCGGGTCGAGCTCGCTCTGCGAGGCCTTGAAGGCCGCGTCATAGTCGTCGCTGTGCCACCGCGTCACGTTGCGGCCCTGCCACTTGTTGGCCTTCGAGGCGATCTCCCACGACAGGAACTGGCGCATGAAGGTCTCGGGATCGGGCGACCCCATCGTCGTCGTGTACATCTGCATGTCGGCGGAGAAGTGGCGGTAGGTATCGGGATTGGCGACGTCAGAGGAAAAGAACACCGAGGCCGTCACCGATTTCAGCTCCATCTCGATGCCGGTTTTCTCGCAGGCCTCCTTGACGATCGCCTGGTTCTTCTGGCGCGGCGCGTTGATCGAGGTCTGGAACAACAGCTTCAGGCGCTTGCCGTCCTTGCCGCGGATGCCGTCGGAACCGCGCTTCCAGCCGGCCTCGTCGAGCAGCTTGTTGGCCTTGTCGATGTTGAATTCCCAGTGAGTATTGGGCGAGACAAAGCGCTTCGGGTTGTTGATGAAATTGCCGGTGGCGATGCCGGTGCGCCCGTAGATGTGGTCCTGCACCGCTTGGCGGTCGACCAGCAATTTCATCGCCTGGCGAACCGCGGGATCGCTGAACAGCGGGTGCTTGGTTTTGGGGTTCGACCGCTCGCCGTCGACCTCGGTCCACGGATCGCTGCTGTTGAGCTGGATGTGCTCGATATTGCCGGTCGGGGTGATCTCGATGCGGCCGTGGGCATCCGGGTCCTGTTCGAGGCGGGTCAGGATCTGGTCTTCGACCTGCATGTTCCAGGCGTAATCGTATTCCCCCGTTTGGATGACCGCGCGCGCCGCCGACACCGCGTCGCCGCCGCCCTTCATCTCGATCGTGTCGAAATAGGGCCGATTGGGTTCGTGGTAGTTGGGGTTGCGTTCGCCGCGGACGACGTCGCCGGGCGTGAAGGCGACAAAGCGGTAGGGGCCCGTGCCGACCGGCTTCAGATTGGCCGGCGCCTCGCGCGAATTGCCGCCCTTGAAGGCCTCGAACAGATGCTTCGGGATGATCATCCCCGATTGGCCGGTGAAGGCGGCGGCCCAAAACGGCGTCGGCTTCGCAAACAACACGCGGACAGTAAACGGATCGACCTTCTCGACCTTGACGTCCTGGTAGTTGCCGATCGTCGTCGCGGCAGTGGCCGGGTCGGACGCGTACTCCCAGTTGAACACGACATCGTCGGCGGTGAACGGCTTGCCGTCGTGCCATTGCACATTCTGCTTCAATTTCCAGGTGACCGACTTGCCGTCCTTCGCGACCCCGCCGCTCTCGGGGTCGGGGATCTCGGCGGCGAGCATCGGCACCAGATCGCCGTCGGGCGCCCAGCCGGCGAGCGGCTCATAAAAAATCCGCGAGCCTTCCTGGTCCTTGGTGCCGACCGCGAAATGCGGGTTGAGCAACGTCGCGCCTTGCCAGAACAATGTCTTCAACGAGCCGCCGCCGCCCGCCTTGGTCGGCTTGTACGCGACTGTCGCCGGCTCGGCGGCCACCCCCGCGTGCTGCAGCAGCAGGCTGGCGAACGGCGCCGTCAACCCGAGACCGACCATCCGGCGCACAAAGGCGCGGCGGGAAACCTGACCCGTTTTCACCGTACCGATCAGCACTCTTAGATCCTGCTCGTTCATCTTCTCCCCTTCGGCTGCGCCTCCGGTCCGGGTGTTATGCCAGGGCCGTGCCAGATCGACGCCCGGCTTCCAGCGGCGCCGTCAGTCGGCGAAAAACACCAGGGCGCGCACTTCGATGCTCTCGCGGGGCGGGGCGTCGGGCGGGGTTTGCGGATCATCGAAGGCGCCGTGCGCGGAAAACCGTGCCGCGCCCGCGCGCGCCGAGTCGAAGCAGCGGATCAGCACGAACTCGTCGGCCTGCATCTTCGGGAAATAATACCAGCGCTGATCCGGGTTGTAGGTCACCGCGTAGGTCTCGCCGGTCCTGTCGGGGTAGCGCAACTCGGACCCCACCAGGTTCTCCTCCGACAGGGTCGTCGCATCGCACAGCGCCAAGGGCGAGCGCAGCAAGGGCCCGCGGATCGGCCGCCACAAATTGATCTCGGCGTAGCGGTGCTTCAGCAATTCCTCGGCTTCGGCGCCCATCAGGTCGCGCACCCGCTGCGGCGCCGATTTCGCGGTGTAGTCGTTGTGGACGCGGCTCGCCGGCAGCTTGATCAGGTTGCCCTTCGCCGACAGCGCGGCATTGCGCGCGATGTGGTCGAAGGCGACGACGCGCCTCGCGCCGGTCGCCTCCCGGATTATCTGCT
>DATLTH010000107.1:0-4609 GCA_035533695.1 Allostellaceae bacterium
GGCGCATCGCCGGCTCGGCGCGATTCACTCCCTTGGCGATTGGGTTCACACCCTGATGGGGACGCAATGAAGCTGCATTGGGCGCTCATTCTCCTGGCGATCGGCGCCTTCGTCGGTCACTGGCTCACGATGCACGCGTTCTGAGCGATGCCCTATATCGCGGACGGCTCGCCAATGGAGGCACCCCCCGAGGCAGCGGCGCAAGGCTATGCGGCGACCCCGCCGTCGTGGGGCTCGGCGCTGATGTCGATGTTCCACGAAACCTCTCCCTCGGAGATGATCGGGCGCTGGTACAATCGCGGCCTCGCTGGCGCCCAGGGATTTTCGGGACGGCTCGCACGCTCGGCCCTCTCGGTAATCGGCGGCACGGCGGGATTGAACAACGATCAACTCGGGCTCACTCCGAACGAGGAATTGCAGCATCCCTCGCCGGCGCTCCCGGCCTCCGAAGCGAATGACAAATACGCGCCGGTCGGACCGGACGGGAAGAAGACGAGCATCACGTCGCAGCCGATGCCAGAAGCTGTGGCGCAACTCGTCGGCAACGCAAAGGCGGACCATCTTGAGCGGCAAGGCGTCATTGCACGATTCGAGAATGCGCATTCTCGGCCGGTCAATTTCGGAACCGGCATGGCCGCCTTCCTGATGGACCCGCTGAATGCCGCTAGCGCCTTCATCCCCGGCTTCGGCGAGGAAGCGACGGCGACGGCGCTGGGCGGGGGTTTCCTGGCGCGGGTGATTGGAAGGACCGTGGCCGGCGCTACCGGCGGCGCGCTCAGCCAAGCGCCGCTGACGGCCTTGAAACTCGGCCTCTCGGGTGAAGAGGGCGACGATTACACCGCGCGCTCGGCGTTCCGCGATATGGCCTTCGCCGCCGCGGGGAACGCGCTCTTCAGTGCCGGAATCGGCACGGCCGCCGAGGCCCTGCGCCGGCCGGCAACCAAAGAACCGGCCGCAGAGGCGCCGTCGCACGAAATGCCCGGCGAAGCGCAGGCCAGGGCCATCACCACCGCCGACGCCAAAACCAAATATGACGCGATGAAGACTGCCGTCGCACAAGTGGCGGAAGGGCGGGAGGTCAATGTCGAGCCGATCTTTCCCGCTCCGAAGACTAGTACCGCAATCGGCATGTTCCTACCGCCAGCGCCCGGCGAATCGCTGGCGCACACTGCGGCGCGCGTGAGCGTTGACGACCTCGCGCGGCGAATCGACCCGGACACCTTTGTTCATTTTGATCGGCTCGCCGCAGAAAGAGAAGCAGCGTTCGGCGCCGCCCGCGACCCGGCGGCCGCAGGGGCCGAAATTGACAGCCGCCGCGCGGCCCTTATTGCGCAAGCCGCGAACGAGCCCGAGCGGGCACTCGAGTTGAACAATCAGGCCTTCGATCTTGCCGAAAAAAGAGAGTATCTCGTTCAAGATGCGATGGCAAAGGCGCGGGTGCGTGGGCAGCATGCCGACGAGGCCATGCGCGACTTGGCCACGCGCGTGACTTCGGCTTACGATGCGGCGCGCGCGCAGCTCGGACTCGATGAGGCGATGCGGCAATCCGTCAACCCGACACTCGACACCCAAGGACGCCCGATCTCGCCCAACGTGGATTGGTCGCGCGTTCTCGCCGAAAACCCGGGAATCAGGCGCCAGATCGACCTTGCGCGCTTTGCAACATCGGAATCCGAGATCGCCCGCGACGGCTACAGCCCTGCGCTCGCCCAGCCCGAATACGACAAGGCGGCGGAAGCGATCTACCATCCTAAGGAAGAAATTCCGGCGCCGAAGCCGGAAGCCGCGCCAGAAGGCGAACCCGCAACGCCCGTGACCGATCTCGACCGGCAATTCGCCGCAGCCCAAGAGGATTTGTCGCGGATGACGGAACAGGGAACAGCGCTTCATCCGGAAGACGCGGCCGAGATTGACGCCGCCAACGTTGAACTCGAAAAATCCGACCGTTACGAGGCCGCCGCCACCGAAGCCGCAGGATGCCTGCCATGAAGATCGATCCCGGCAATTTCGCCGATTGCCTCGGCCGCATCGCGGCGCGCGGCGCCATCTCGGCCAACGAAGCGCTTGACGTTCTGCAACAGGTCGCCGACCGGGCCGAGGACATGCGCCGGACTGGCATTGCCGATCCCAACGTCGCAGCCGCGCGGCAGCTTGCCGATCACGTCCGTACGCGGGCGAAAAGACGCGCGGTGGATGCCGTGCGCAACGCCAAGGTGCGGAAGGATGCGATCGATTTCGTCTCAGACGGCTGGGCCAAAGGCGGCGGCCAGCAAGCCGCATCCCACATCCGCAGCTTGCTCTACTGGGTCGCCGGCAACGCTCACGGACGCGACGTTGAATCGGCATGGAAGGCGGCTGAATCCGAATGGGGCGGTCTCGCGTTCGGAAAACTGCATGCGGCGGGGTTGACCGACGCCGCCCGGTCGCCGGACATGATCGAGCCGATCGCGCAGGAACTTTTAAACTACCGCGCGATGGCCGAAGCCAAAGAAGCTGGCAGCCCGGCCGAAGGGATCGCCCGCGTCTGGGCACCGATCGCCGAGAACATGCGCCAGCGCTTGAACAGCGTCGGCGCGCGCATCGCCAACGCGACCGACTACATCATGCACATGAGCCACGATCCCGAATTGCTGCGCAACGGGGGAGCCGGACTGGGGGCGCAAACCAGGGAATTCGAGGCGGCTTTCGGACGGTGGTGGAAATTCACCGAGCCGCTGCTCAATGAGGAGCGCACCTTCGGCGATCTCCTTCCGGCCGAAGGCGAAACCATGACCGCGGCGCGGGAGCGTTTCGCCCACTCGGCCTTCAATGCCATGGTTACGGGCATCCGCAAGGGCCACGCGCCCGGCCCGGAGACTTATGTCCCTCCCCGCTTCGAAGGCACGTCCAACCTCGCGCGGAAACTGAGCGAAGGTCGCGTGTTCGCATTCAAGGATGCG
Organism: Allostellaceae bacterium; assembly: GCA_035533695.1. Taxonomy (GTDB): domain Bacteria; phylum Pseudomonadota; class Alphaproteobacteria; order ATCC43930; family CGMCC-115725; genus DATARH01. The sequence goes on from DATLTH010000107.1 coordinate 2,940, forward strand.
CCGTCCTGGACGGCTTACATCAAGGCGTATTCCGGCAAGCGGAACATGCTTGAATTAATGAACGACGCGGTCAATTCGGCGTCGCGACGCTACGGCTTGATGAAGCAGTTGGGCAGCAATCCTGAGGCCAATTTCGCGACGATCATCCGCCGGGTCGAAGAGAAGTTTCGTGATGCCGACCCCGATGGGCTCGCCGCATTTCAACGCGGCCTCCAATGGGGTATCCACGGGCCGAATGTCAACCACGCGCTCGGCATGCTCAATGGCGAAGCCAACATTCCGTCGAACCGCATGGCCTACCGTATCATGTCCACCGCACGGCAGATGATGGACATGGCCTTTCTCGGCGCGGTGCAGTTGACGCACGTCACGAGTGCTGCATCGACTTTCACGAGCGAGGCGCGATTCCACGGGGTACCGGCTCTTCGCGCCCTTGCCGATGCGGTGAAAGCCCTCGTGCCGGAATCGTTGAAAGGCCCCGAACGTGTGGAAGTTCTGGAACGGCTCGGCGCCTATGGCGACGCGCAGGCACGACCCTATTTCGATTCGTTCGGCACCGATGCGATGCACGGCGGCGTTCCCGGTGCGGTATCGTTCGCCCATCAGCGCTTCATGACCGCGACCGGATTGCCCTATTTCATTTCCCATTTCAAGGCGGGTATGCGCGAACTCGTTTCCTACGACCTCGCGAAGCGTGCCGGCGATGCGTTCAGTGCGCTCGATCCGCATGTCCGCGCCGGGCTTTCGTCCTATGGAATCGGCCCTGAGGAATGGGATTTGATGCGCGCCGTGCCGATGACCAAGGGAGGCGGCCTGCGGTCCTACCTCACCCCTTACGACGTGAAGCTCGTCGATGCGGGCGCGGTTGAGAATTTGCTGCGCGGCCGCGAGATGATCGGCCCCGAGGCTGCTCCGGAAGCGATTGCCGGCCAAGTCGAGACTTTCCGGCAGGACCTGGCCGATCGCTACGCCATGTACCTCACTAACGCCGCAGATCGATCGACCGTGACACCGGGCGTCAGGGAACGGGCGCTTGTCGGCGGTGGTGCCCAACCCGGCACGTTCGCGCGCGAGGCGGCGACGAGCATGACGCAATACAAGACCTGGGCACTGGCGGCGGCGCACCAGATGGTGGCACGGGAATATTTCGAGGGCCTCGGCTACGATCCCAAATCCGGGTTCCTCTCGAATCTCGGGCACCCCGACGCGATGATGGGCTTGGGCGCAATTCTCGGATTTTCCGTGCTCGGCGGCTACATCCGCATGGCGGTTCGCGACATGGCCTACGGCGACGAGCCGCGCCTGCCGCGCACATGGGGCGATGGTGTCGCCCTCGGGCTGCAGGGCCTCGCTCAAGGGGGCGGCCTCGGGATTTTCGGCGATATGCTGTTCGGCCAATTCAACCGTTTCGGCGTGTCGAATGCCTCGTCTTTCGGCGGTCCCTTGGCGACGGCGACGGACGAGATCTTCCAGATGTACCAGAACTGGACGCGGGATGCGCTGGAAGGCGGCCGCCATGACTACTGGCCCGACCTCGCGCGCTGGGGGCTTCAGTTCGTGCCGGGCGCGAACCTCGTCTACCTCAAGGCGGCGCTTGACTACATGCTGCTATACCATGTTTATGAGGCGATGAGCCCCGGCTGGTGGCGCCGGTCCAACGAGCGGATGCT
>DATLTH010000108.1:0-3421 GCA_035533695.1 Allostellaceae bacterium
CCTGGGCGACGAGCTCGACAGCCCGCGCGGCCGCATCTACCTGATCAAGAACATGCTGGAGCAAGGCGGCCCGGTCGCGGCCGAGACCGTCACGCACATCGACCGCTGCCTGTCGTGCCTCGCCTGCATGACGACCTGCCCGTCGGGCGTCAATTACATGCACCTCGTCGATCACGGCCGCCGCCATATCGAAAAGCATTTCCGCCGGCCATGGGCCGAGCGGCTGCTGCGCCGCGCCCTCGGACACGTGCTGACCCGCCCGGCCCGGCTGCGCCTTGCGTTGCGCGGCGCTCGGATGGCGAAGCCGTTCGCGGCGCTGATGCCACGACGATTGCGCCCGCTGCTGGCATTGGCGCCGGCGATGGTGCCGTCTGCCTCGCCGGTCGACCGGCCGCAGGTCTTTTCGGCCGAAGGCGAGCGCCGCCTGCGGGTGGCGCTATTGCCCGGCTGCGCCCAGCAGGTGCTCGCGCCCGCGATCAACGAAGCGACGGTGCGGCTGTTGACCCGGCACGGCGCCGAGGTTGTCGTCATGCCGGGCAGCGGCTGCTGCGGCGCCTTGGTCCACCATCTCGGCGAATCGGTATCGGCATTGCCGCTGGCCCGCGCCAATATCGACGCCTGGGAGCGTGCGCGGCAAGAGGGCGGGCTCGACGCGATCGTTGCCAACGCTTCCGGTTGCGGCACGATGCTGAAGGATTACGGCTTTCTGCTGCGCGAGGACGCCGCCTATGCCGACAAAGCGGCGCAGATCGCCGCCCTGTCGCGCGACATCAGCGAAGTGATGGCAGAGCTGGGGCTGCATCCGGCAGAGGCGCCGGTTCCGGCATTGCGGGTCGCCTATCACTCGGCCTGCTCGTTGCAGCACGGCCAGCACATCGAGCAGGAACCTAGGATGCTGCTCGCCGCGGCGGGTTTTGCCGTGGTCGAGGTGCCGGAGGGGCATTTGTGCTGCGGCTCGGCCGGCACCTACAATCTGCTGCAGCCCGAACTCGCCTCCGCCTTGCGCGAGCGCAAGCTCGCCAACATCGCGCTGACCCATGCCGATTTGGTGGCCGCCGGCAATATCGGCTGCATCACCCAGCTGGCGGGCGAGGCGCCGCTGCCGGTCGTGCATACGGTCGAGCTGCTCGATTGGGCGACCGGGGGGCCAATTCCCCGGGCACTGAGCCGGCTGGCCCAAACCGCCGCCGCGACAACGCCGGGATCAGCAGCGACAGCACCAGGGCGCTGACCCCGATCAGACCCGGCCACAAGAGGTCGTGACGCCAGTCGCCGCCGAGCAATACCCGGCCGCCGGCGGCGCCGAGATCGGCATAGGCAACGGTCAGCGGCAATTGGCCGAGCAGCGAGCCGAAGGCATAGGCGCCGAGCCGCACGCCGGTCAGGCCGAGCGCGTAATTGGTCAGGCTGTGCGGAATGAGCGGCACCAGCCGCACGATCGCGACCATGCGCCAGCCGCCGTGCTCGGCCCGCGCCAGGAGCGCCCGCAACCCCGCCGGGTTGGCATCGCCGACAAAGCCGGCGTTGATGTAGCGCGAGACCAGAAAACCGCAGACCGCGCCCGCGACGCTGCCGAGCGCGGCCCACACGATCCCCCACCACATGCCGAACACCAGCCCGGCGCCGAGCGCCAGCAGCGTGCGCGGCACGAAAAACAGGCTGGCGGCGATGTGCAAGGCGAGAAAGGCGAGCGGCGCCAAGGGACTGCCGGCGATTCGTCCGGTCCAGGCGAGCGGGTCGAACAGCGAGCGCCAGCGCCAGGCCGCGACGATCCCGGCCGCGAGCAGCCCAAGCATGACGAGGCGCATGATTTTGGCTTTGCCGGACATCATCGCACCGGTTCGGGCGGCAGTTCTGCGGTTCGCCGCGCGGAAACCGCGCCGTCGTCGGCCGGCGCCGCATCGGCGATCAGCTGCGGCCGCTTGCCGCGCCGGCCCAGCCACATGACGCCAAGGAGATCGGCGATGCCGACCACGAGTCGATCGAGCACGCCGTATTTCGAGAGGCCGCGCTGGCGCGGGCGGTGGTTGACCGGCACCGAGCGCACGATCCCGCCCTCGCGCAAGACCAGTGCCGGCAGGAAGCGATGCATGTGATCGAAATACGGCAGATCGAGAAAAAGTGCGCGCGGGAAAAGCTTGAGGCCGCAGCCGGTATCCGGCGTGTCGTCGTGCAGCGCCCGGCGGCGCACGGCGTTGGCGATCCGCGAGGCCCGGCGCTTCGACCAGCTGTCGCGGCGTTGGGCGCGGTGGCCGGCGATCAGCAGCGGCGGCATCGCCGGACTGTCCTGCGCGAGACGCCACAAGGCCGGGATGTCGGCCGGATCGTTCTGGCCGTCGCCGTCGAGGGTCGCGATCCAGATGCCGCGAGCGGCCTTGACCCCGCTGCGGATCGCCGCGCTCTGGCCGCAGCTCGTCCTATGGCGCACGAGGCGAAGGCGCGGCAGCGTCGCCTGCAGATGCTCCACCTCGGCCGCCGTTGCATCCTGGCTGCCGTCATCGACGTAGACGATCTCGTAGCGCGCGATCCCGTCGAGCGCGGCGACGATCTCGGCGACCAGCGGCGCGATGTTGCCGGCCTCGTCCATGACCGGGATGACGACCGAAAGTTCCATCCGACTAACAATAGCACCAGGTGGCAGCGCGCCTCGAACCCTGTTTGCCGCGCGTGCCACCGCCCGCCGCGACCGGCCTGATCAATAGCGCAATCGGTAGAAAACCCGGCCAATCATCTCGTGCAGGGCATAAAAGGTGTCGTCGAGCGCGGTGAGGCCGGGCAGGAAATCGGCGATTTTGCGATACCGCAGCGCAGTCCTCGGCGCCGGCCAGGGCAACGCCTTCAGCCCGACGCGCTCGAATGCCCATAGCGCGCGCGGTAAGTGCCAGGCCTGGCTGACGATCACCACCGTGGTGATTTTTTCCGGCAATAGCAGCCGGGCGGTATAGAGCGCGTTTTCCCAGGTGGAGCGGGAGCGGTCTTCCTGCCAGGCGACCGACACCGCGAAATTATCTTCGAGCGCGGTCTTCATCAGGGCGCCTACGCTCGCATGCGCCCCACTCAGGGTCCCGCCGCTGACCACCACCGGCAGGCGCAGCTGGCGATAGGCCTGCGCGGCAAACACCACCCGTTCGAGCGACAGAGGGCCCAGCCTGTCGGGAATTTGGGCGCCGTCGCCCCGCCGGACATCGCCGCCCAGCACAACGATCGCCTGGGCATCGCCCAGGTCGCCGGCGGCGGGGATCGCCGCTTCGACGCGCCGCAGCAGATAGGACGACAGCACCGGGGTCGCCGCGGCAAATAGGCTGAGGCTCGACAGCAGCACCAGCACGAGGCCCACACGCCGCCACCTCAACCCAATCAGCGCGCCGACCAGCGACAGCGCGATGAAAATCGTCGGCAGCGCGAGAAACCCGTAGGAGAC
>DATLTH010000109.1:0-4632 GCA_035533695.1 Allostellaceae bacterium
CATCGGCGCAGGCGATGTCTTCGCACGAAAACCGCGTTCGTTACCTTTTCAACGCATCTATTTGGAGAGAGGAACTCCGCGTTGCCGGTACAAGTCCGACATATTCGTTACGTGATCGCAGCAGCCGATAACGGCAGTTTCCGGCGTGCGGCAGAGACAATTGGGGTGCAGGAATCGGCGATTAGTCGCCGCATCCGTGATCTCGAAGGTCGGTTAGGCGCCGCGCTGTTCATTCGCTCTGCGAGTGGAGTGCAGCTGACTCAAGCGGGCCAACAGTTCGTGCAACGCGGCCGCAAGGCGCTCTCACAAATTGGTCTCGCCAGGAGCGAGGTAGGCGCTTTCGGGCGCGGCGAGGACGGGCACATACGGATCGGTATATTTTCATCGTTAGCCTCAGGTTTTCTCTCTGATTTGATATTTGCGTTCGCGAGACATCACCGGTCGGTTCACCTGACTTTCGTCGACGGCAATCCAGCCGAACACATCGCCGCCGTTCGCCGGCGCGATCTCGATGTCGCCTTTGTTACCGGTGTCGCCAATTGGCCGGGGTGCGAATGCCAACATCTTTGGTCTGAGCGCGTGTTTGCGGTGCTGCCAACCGATCATCCCTACGCCAGCAAAACAGAAATGCGTTTCGGTGATCTCGCTACCGAAAACTTCATTGTGAGCGAAAGCGCCCCCGGCCAGGAGATTCACGATTACTTGGTCCAGCGCCTCGCGGACCTTAGTCACCATCCCGATATTCAGCAACAAGCGGTCGGACGCGACAATCTCATGCGCTTGGTGGCGCTGGGACGCGGCCTCACCGTGACGAGCGAAGCGACCACGGGTGCACAAGTTCCTGGGGTGGTGTTTCGTCCTATTGTTGGCGAGGTGCTACCGTTCAGCGCGGTCTGGTCGCCGAACAATGACATGCCGGCATTTCTTCAGCTGCTCAAATTGGCGCGCAAAATGTCGCCGGTGATGGAGAAACGTGACACTAAATTTCCACACGCCCATGCTTGCCTGCGCGCTTCGCTTTCGCAAAGCCGCGATCCGTCGCAATAAAGCGTTCGAGCATGGGAACGATCAAACGGATAGGCTCGGCGGGACCCTGTCCGGCCTCGCTCCCGAGAATTTCGGCATAAGCGATCAGGTCACGATGCAGGCTGGCGGGCAGCTCCACTGTGACCTTGACCGGCTTATCGTCGGCGATCGGGCCGAGCTTTAGTTTCGCCATGTCAGCCTCCGTAGGGTTCGAGCACGAGATCGTGGGTGACGATCACGCGGACAGGGAAGCCGGGCCGGATGGCCAGCGTCGGGGCGATATTGAGCTGGCGCTGGACGATCTGCTGGCCGGTCTGGCTGACGCTGTTCGACGCGCCCTGACGGAGCGCCTGGACCAGGTTGCTTTCGTTCTGACTGGTCCCGGCCTCGGTGCCGACACTGAGAAGCGTTGAGAGCGCGGCGGCTTTGAACAGTTCTCCCCAGTGGTAGTCGACGTCATCCTCAAGTCCGGCATAGCCCTCGGCATCGGCGCCCGGTTGACGCTCCAGCACGATCGAGCGGCCGTTCGGAAAGATCAGCCGGTTCCAGACCAGCAACACGCGGCGCTGACCGAAGCCGACGCCGCTGTCGTACTGGCCGATGATACGGGTGCCCTGGGGCACGAGCAGAATTTTGCCGGTGGGGCTGTCATAGACATTCTCCGTCACCTGTGCAGTGATCTGGCCGGGAAGATCGGAGCGGATGCCGGTGATGAGCGCAGCAGAAATCACCGCCCCAGCCTGAAGCAGATTGGCCGACGCAGGTGCGGCGACGCGATCGGGAGCCACGGTGCGCTTGTCGGGCGCCTGGTTGAGGAAAGCGAGCTGGCGATCCTGCGCCGAGGGTGTCGCGGGCTGCGGCGCGAGGCCGAGGCCTGCCAGACCCGTTTGTTGGGTGGCAGTCACGGACGGCTGAACGGGGGGAGCTGTATTCGCGGGCCGCGTTTCGGTCGAAGCAAAAAGGCGTGCTGTCCGAGCGGCCTCCAACTCCTGTACTCGGCGCTGTTCCTCAGGGCTGGGGCCAGCCGGCACCGTCGTGACGATCCCGGGTGTCGGAATGGATTGGCCGGCATTCTGCGCATTGAGGATCGGTCGGCCGAGATCGCCAGGCAGTGGCGGGCCGAGCTTTGGCACGCCGCTATAGTCCTTCGGCAGGCCGGCCAGTCCGTCCGGCGTCGTGCGGTTGTCGGTCGAATAAAGCTCCTGGCCCTGATTGCCGCCGTTCCGGGCCTGGAGCGCATAGATCAGCGCGCCGCCAACGCCGAGGCTGGCGGCAAGGCCGAGACCGGCGAGCACCTTGCGCGATAGCCGCGTGACGCGCGGCGGTTCGGGACGCAGCCGCATGGGCGCGACCGGCTCGCCAGTCAACGGCCGAGCGTCATCCTCCGCCTCCGGCTTTTTCCCCTCTTCCTTTCCTGGGTCGAATTCGCTGGTCACGACGCCGGCCTCCCGTCGGTGCGCGAGATGCGGACGCGCTTCTGATCCTTCGTGGCGCCAAAGCGCAGTTCAGCCGCGGCGAACAGCCGATCGACGATCATGTAGTTGCCGCGCACGCGGTAGTTGACGAGTTCGGAGGTGTCGCCCTCCGGACCGACGACGAACAGTGGCGGCATCTCACCCTGGCCGATGCCGCGCGGGAACTCGATGAAGACCTGTTTGCCGTCGTCGAAAGCGCGCAGCGGCCGCCAAGGAGCGCGATCGCCGGTCACCTCGTACCGGAAATTGACGCGCGCGAGATCAACTCCAGTTGCGACGGGCTGCGCGGCTTCGGCCCGTTGGTTTTGTCGACGCAAGGCGATGAGCTGATCCTGCGGATACTGCCATGACACCGACGCCATGTAGGTCTTCTCGGTCGAGCGCAGCTCCATGTGATAGGTGCGCCGGTCGGTGTTGATGACGAGGTTGGTCATCAGCTCGGGCCGGGTCGGCTTGACCAGGATATGAACCTGCTTCGAGGCGCCCGTGCCGCTCTCGGTATCGCCGATGATCCAGCGCACCGTGTCGCCGGCGGCGACTGGGCCTGAGCCGACGAGCTGCTCACCAGGTTGAAGGCCGATGTCAGTGATCTGCCCCGGCGAGGTGTAGACTTGATAGAGCGCGCCATCGACGAACGGGTAGATCTGGATGGCGTTGATGAAGCCATTCCTGACTGGCTGCATTCGCGCAGCGGCATTGGCCTCGTTCACGCGCGCGGCCGGATCGGTGAGCTCCGGAATAGGTTTTCCGTCCTTGCCGACGGCCTTCAATTGGCCGGGCAGCGGCAGCGCCTTGGGGAGTTCCACGACCTGCACGGCTTTGGGCGGATCGGCTGCCTGCACCGCCGGCAGAGCGTCGTCGTAGGAAATTTCCGGCGGCTTCTCAATGGTCGCGCAGCCGCAGAGCGCTGATGTGCAAAGCAGCAGAAACGGAATTGAGGATTTACGGAAAGCCGGTTGTCCTGCACTCCAGGGGGCGGCTTTGCGGAGTGCTGGCATCATTGTCCAAGCTCCTTCGACCAGTTGATGGCGTTGATGTAGATTCCGAGCGGGTTTTTCCTGAGCGTGTCGGCGTCGCGTGGTGGCTGCACGGCGACCGTGAGGATCGCGGACCAGCGCTCGGTGGCGCTGAGCGATCCGTCCTGGTAGCGGCGCTCGATCCAGGCGACGCGGAAGCTAGAAGGCGAAGCGCGGATCACGCTCGACACCTCGATCGCAACCTGTTGCTTGCCGACCTTGGTGAAGGGATCGTTGGCCCGCGCGTAATCATTCAGCGCGAGCGCGCCGCCTTGCGTCGTGTAATCGTAGGCGCGCAGCCAGTTCTGCCGCACGATGATCGCATCGGCCGGGATCGAGCGGATTTCTTCAATGAAGCGCGCGAGGTAGAAGGCGATCTGCGCGTCGTTCGGCTGATAGTCGGCGGTCGCGGGAGCAACCGCCTGCGCCTGGCCGAGGCGATCGACTTGCACCACCCACGGCACGACCGACCCGTTCATGGACTGCCAGACCAGAGCGGCGGACAAGCCCGCCGACAAGGCGAGCGAGCCGAACGCCATCAGCCGCCAGTTCCTTGCCTGCACACGGGCCGAGCCGATGCGGTCGTCCCAGACCTGCGCCGCTCGCTGATACGGCGTCTCGGGTTCGGGGGACTTGCCGTAATGGGTGGAAGGTCGCTTGAACATGGTCAGTCGCTTTCGGAGAGATTGACGGAGGAACCGCCGCCGTGGCTGTCGCCGCTGCGCACCGCATGGGCGGCGGCCTGGACGCCGTGTGTGAGTTGTTGTGAGCGCCTGAGGCGCGTCGCCCAGGCAGGCGGGCTATCAGCCGCGGACGAAGGTGCGGCGGGCGCGGATGCAGCTTCAACGGCGTCACCGCCGACCGTGCCCGCTGTGGATGACCCGCCCGACACCGCGAAGGCGGTGCGCGCACCAAACTGATAGCTCTCTCTGATGCTGGCGGCGGCACGGCCTGCCGCACGCCGCAGCGGCGAGACTGCTGCGCGCGCGCCGATCGAAGCGACATTCCCAAGGCCGGAAGCGACGGCTGCTGCGCCCGTTTCGCCGGCAGCGCCGAGGCTGTAGGCCGTGGACGCGCCGCCCGCGAGCGTTGCCCCGCCGCGAGCTGCGGCGGCT
>DATLTH010000110.1:0-3024 GCA_035533695.1 Allostellaceae bacterium
CATGATGGCTGCCGTCAGGAGCCCGGCGGCGCTTTCGGGGAAGAATCTCTGCGGGTCGTCCTCGATTTCGATGATGGCCAGCGTCAGAAGCTTGGCCTTGTCATAGAAAAGATCGTCATTGGGATCGAGGCTATAGAGGCAATTGAAACCATCCGAACCTAAATCGAGGAGATTATAGGGGTTGACCGTTTTGTAATTCTCGGCCCCGCAAATTTGCTGGCGAATGCGCCGGGTCTGGGCCGTTAGCTCGCCTTTGACGTCAAGAACAACCAGACTGCGATCCTTGATCGTCGCCAGATTTTTTGCCAGCAAGCGGGTCGATTTTCCTGATCCGTTGACCCCGAACAGCAGTATCGCCCGCTCGCCTCGATAACAAAGCTCGCGGGTCTTGTCGGCGGCGTCGGTCTTCTCATCGTAATAATAGCCGAACGAGAAGGGCGACGGCTCAAACGGGGCCGCCACGATCAGAACTCCCGGTCATCGAGCGCGGTTTTGCGCCCGCCATGACCCTGCATGTCTTCCATTGCCTCATCGGCGGTCGCATCGCGGGCGGGCGGTTTTAGTGGTGCGGGCAGCTCAACCGGCAGTTTGGGGGAGCCGCGGGCCGCGATCAGGAATTTGACGAGGCCGGTTGTCAGGAGCCACGCGCACAGCGTGATAACCGGCCATGCCGTACCGGGTCCGGCGATCATAAAATCTGCCCCTGCGGCCGGCGGGTTCCGGACGATCAGAGCGAGCGCCAGGCCCGCCGCGATCTTGCAAAGCGCACGCGTGATGATCCGCGCATCGCGCTGGCCGCCGAAGAAGGCGAGTGCTCGGTGCCAGCCGGTCGTAAACCACAAGACGCCCCAGCCGGCGACGATCAGGAACGCCGGCGCGAACGGCGCGGCTTGCCGCCAGCCGACGAGCCAGAACGTGAGGCCGAGCAGCACCAGAACGCCCGCGCCGTGACTGGCTTTCGCTAACTCAGCGTCGCGGGGCGTTTGATGCTGGCGGTGAAAATCCCGGTACGCCTTCAGCAGGACAAAGGGCAGCGCGATCAGCTCGCCGACGAAGCGGCCAAGGCTGCTCTCCGGCGGCACGGCGTCACCGGAAATCGCGGGATCACTGGCCGCCGCGCTTGACCGCAACCCGTTCCATATCGGTCAGCGTGACCGAGACGACACGATCCTCTTCCGGATGATACGTCAGGGCCGGGCGGGCCGGCGTTTGCTGCGCTTTATGCTCCAATGCCAGCTGCTTCGCACGCGTCAGCACTTGGGCAATTTCGTCGTACGAGGTGCGGCTGTCGTTAAACGACTCGATGCCCAAGACCGGGCTGACGACACCTTGGCGCTCGGCGATCGCGCGGCGAATCCAGTATTTGGGATCGGCGAGTTTGATCCCGGCCGCGCGCTGCACATGATCGGCCGCGCCGACAAGACATTTGGTGCCGTCCCCGCGATGATAAGCGCCTTGCGTCCACTTCGCGCCGCCCGAGAAATAGGTCTCCATGCCGTTCAAAGCCGCAACGCTGTCCGGGCCTGTGAGGCCCAGCATCGTTTTGCGGTAGCTGTCCCGAATACCCATCTCACCCTCCTTCGGTTACAGGTTGTTTGCCGCGCCACCAGCGCCGCCGCGGCGCTGGCCGCGGCAATGTCATTTCAATTTCGTGGAGCCGCTGTTGATCGGCCTGCGCCAGTTGACGCGCCTGGTCGATCATCGTGCGTAGCTTGGCGAAGCTCCCGCACTTCGCATTCCACTCGGGAAGATTGACGTTCCCGGCGTGCGGATCGATGGCCCGGCTCAGGTAATAGTGCGCTGGTTGGCTATCGCTTAGCTGATAGGCACGGCGGGCTTCCTCGATGCCGCCCACCAAGCAGCGGTTCCCGGCGGCGCCATCATTTTTGCGGAGCCAAAATTCGCCGCCCTCGAAAAATCGCTCCAAACCATCCAGCAACATGACCGCGTTATCCGGGTCATGCCGCTTCAACCGCTCGACCGCAGCGCATTTGAAAGCGAGCTCAGCAGCCTGCGCGGCGGCTTCCCGTTTGGTGATTGGCGGCGGCGTGATCGCGACCACGTCGAGCCGACGATCGGCCGCGCCGGCCGGGCCGCTGAGACCCAGCCGCGTCTTCTCGAAGCTGTCCTGAAATCCCATTTCACACCTTCCCTGCTTCATTGGGATTGCAATTGCACAAGCTGGTTTTTCTTGCCGTAGACGAAATCCTTCCCGAGCCGGTTGATGATGATTTCAACGCCGACCGTCAGATATGCCGACGACCCCCCGATGAGGCAGCCGGCGAGATCGAAAGAGCCCGACCACGCCAGCCATGCGGCGTTGCCCAGGACACCGGGCAGCAGCGCCGCCAGCGGCCACAGCGTCGGCGTTGCGACCGGCCCGAGGTCGAGCGCGGCGCGGCGGTAAAACATTACTGTCGCGCAGAATTCGAGCAGGAGCAGAACGGCCAGCGCGACGACCGCCTCGACAAAGCCCACGGCGGTCTGTTGGGCCGTAAAGCCGTGGGACGGCAGCGAAAGGCCCTGCGCCACGTACTGCGCCCAGATCATATCGCCAGGGTTCATCAGGACTGTGCGAACCAGGAAGGGGCACACGATCCAGCCCACCGCCACGACCCACAGCCACGGGCGAGAGTGCGTCTCGGCAACGTGCAATTGCGCGGCGTATATGCCCGCCTGATCGGACACCTTCATCGTTTTGACCTCCCTAGAGGAAATGACAAATCCGCCACCAGTCGCCGGGTGGGCACTTCGGCCTCTCACCGGCTGGCGGAGCTGGCGACGGCTGTTCTGCTGGCGGCAACGCGGCAACCGGCGGTTTGATCGGGGCGAGCGCATCGGGCTGACCTTGCGCGACCGGCGGCTCGTTCGACGACGGGGTCGGGGACGGAGCCGTCTTAGCGGGCTTCTCTTCTGGCGGCGCGGCGGGCGGCGCCGGCAGCACGGTGCCGGGCGTCAGCGTCACGGGATTAGGGATTGTGTCCGTGTAGAGCGGCGGGCCGACCGACGGGCGCATTGGATAGT
>DATLTH010000111.1:0-8237 GCA_035533695.1 Allostellaceae bacterium
CCGCGCGGCTTTTTCAAGGAGGAGGATAAGCCCCTGGCCTTGTCGCGGATCGCCACGAGCGTCGCGCTCGACCCGTTCGCGACCTGCGATTTCGTCACCGAGGCGGTGTTCGAGGACGAGGCGGTCAAGGCCGAGACCTACAAGAAGCTCGACGCGATCTGCCGGCCCGCCTGCATCTTCGCCAGCAATACTTCGACCATCCCCATATCCACGCTCGCGTCCCATGTCGGCGAGGCGCGCCGGCCCAATTTCATCGGCACGCATTATTTTTCGCCCGCTTCGCGCATGAAGCTGGTTGAGGTCATCCCCGCCTTCGACACCGCGCCCGAAACGGTCGAGACTGCGCTGCGCCTGATGCGCGAGGCTGACAAGACGCCGATCCAGGTCCGGGACGTCGCCGGCTTTGCGGTCAACCGCATGCTGCTCGCGTTTCTCAACGAGGCGGTGCGCCTCGCCGACGAGGGCGTCGCCACCCCGGAGGACCTCGACACCGCCTGCAAGCTCGGCCTCGGCCATCCGATGGGCCCCTTCGAATTGATGGACGCGACGACCTCGAAACTCTGCCTGCAAGCCTCGGAAATCCTCTTCGAAGCCTACGGCGAACGCTTCCGCCCGCCCGCCCTCCTCAAACAGCGCGTCCGCGCCGGCCTCACCGGCGGCCGCGGCAACCGCGGCTGGCGCAACCGGTGACGGCGATGGAGACCGCCGCGCCGCGCCTCAAGCTGCACATCCCGCCGCATCATTCGATGCCGGGGGAGCGGCCGGATTTCGGCTATTTGCGGCGCTATGCGGCCGGGGTTACCGAGCGCCCGGCCACCGATGTGCCGGCGCAGGCAACCTATGAGCTTGCCTATCACCTGATCCGCGTGCTCGACGATGACGGGGCGGCGGTCGGCGCGTGGGACCCCAAGCTCGACCCCGAGACCCTGCGCCGCGGCCTCCGGGCGATGATGCTGACGCGCGCCTTTGACGAGCGCATGTACCGGGCGCAGCGCCAGGGCAAGACCTCGTTCTACATGAAATGCACCGGCGAAGAGGCGATCGGCGTCGCCCAGGCCTTTGCCCTCGCCCCCGACGACATGGCGTTTGCCTATTACCGCCAGCAGGGCCTGTTGATCGCCCGCGGCTGGTCGCTCGTCGACATGATGTGCCAGTGCTATTCCAATGCACGCGACCGGTTGAAGGGCCGCCAATTGCCGGTGCTCTATTCGGTGCGCGAGGCCGCGTTCTTCTCGCTCGCCGGCAATCTCGGTTGCCAGTTCCCGCAGGCGGTCGGCTGGGCGATGGCCTCGGCCTACAAGGGCGACCAGCGCATCGCGGTCAGCTGGATCGGCGAAGGCGCCACCGCCGAACCCGATTTCCACCACGCCTTGACCTTTGCCTCGGTCTACCGCGCCCCGGTGGTGCTGAACGTCGTCAACAACCAGTGGGCGATCTCCTCGCATCAGGAAGTCGCGGGCGGCGAGGAGGCGACCTTCGCGGCGCGGGCGATCGGGTTCGGCCTCGCGTGCCTCAGGGTCGACGGCAACGATTTCCTCGCCGTTCACGCCGCGACGCGCTGGGCCGCCGAGCGGGCGCGCGGCAATCACGGCGCGACATTGATCGAATTGTTCACCTACCGCGCCGGGCCGCATTCGACGAGCGACGATCCGAGCCGCTACCGCCCCGAAGAGGAGGCCAAGGAATGGCCGCTCGGTGACCCGATCGAGCGGCTGTCGCACCACCTGATCGCGCTCGGCGAATGGTCGGCCGAGCGTCACGCGCAGCTCGAAAGCGAACTGACCGACGAGGTGCGCGACGCAGCGCGCGAGGCCGAGCGCTACGGCACGCTCGATACCGGCCCGCACATGAGCGCCAAAACGATGTTCGAGGACGTGTTCAAGGAGATGCCGTGGCATCTGCGGAAGCAGCGCCAGGAATTGGGGGTGTGAGGATGCCGGCACGAGATTGCTTCGTCGCTGCGCTCCTCGCAATGACCGCGTCTCTTTGTCGTCATTGCGAGCAAAGCGAAGCAATCTCCCCCGCGGCGCGGGGGTCTGAACCATGACCGCGATGACGATGGTGCAGGCGCTCAATTCGGCGATGGACGTGATGCTGGCGCGCGACCCCGATATCGTGATTTTCGGCGAGGATGTCGGCTTTTACGGCGGCGTCTTCCGGGTCACCGACGGGTTGCAGAAAAAACACGGCGACCAGCGCGTCTTCGACACGCCGATCGCGGAAGGTGGGATGCTGGCGGTCGCGGTCGGCATGGGCGCCTACGGCCTCAGGCCGATCGTCGAAATCCAGTTCGCCGATTACATCTTTCCGGCGACCGACCAGCTGATCTCGGCGGCGGCGCGGCTGCGCTACCGCTCGGCCGGCGAATTCTGGGCGCCGATCACGGTGCGGGCGCCGTGCGGCGGCGGCATTTTCGGCGGCCAGACCCACAGCCAGAGCGTCGAAGCCATCTTCACCCATGTCTGCGGCCTGAAGACGGTAATCCCGAGCAATCCATACGATGCGAAGGGCCTCTTGATCAGCGCGATCGAGGATGACGATCCGGTCGTGTTCTTCGAACCAAAGCGGCTCTATAACGGCCCGTTCGACGGCCACCCCGACCAGCCGGCCGTGCCGTGGACGCAGCACCCAAAGGCGGAGGTGCCCGAGGGCTATTACAGCGTGCCGCTCGGCCAGGCGGCCGTCGTGCGCGAAGGCGCGGCGGTAACATTGCTGGTCTACGGCACGATGGTGCATGTGGCGCTCGCCGCCGCGGCGGAAGCGGGGATCGACGCCGAGATCATCGATCTGCGCACCCTCTTGCCGCTCGACATCGACAGAATCGTCGATTCGGTCAAGAAGACCGGCCGCTGCGTGATCGCGCACGAGGCGACGCGCACCTGCGGCTTCGGCGCCGAACTGGCGGCGCTCGTCCAGGAACATTGCTTCTATCACCTGGAAGCGCCGATCGTGCGCGTCACCGGCTGGGATACGCCCTACCCTCACGCGCTCGAATGGGCCTATTTTCCGGGGCCCCAGCGGGTCGCCGACGGCCTGCGCCGCGCCCTGGAGGGGTGAGGGGCGTCGTCGAATGGGCCGCTACGTCGTCAAATTGCCCGATCTCGGCGAGGGCATGACCGAAGGCGAGATCGTCGCCTGGCACGTCGAGCCCGGCCAGGCGATCGGCGAAGACGATCCGCTCGTCGACATCATGACCGACAAGGCGACGATCGAGTTGCCGACGCCGGTCGCCGGCACCGTCGTCGCGATCAACGGCCGGATCGGCGAGAAGCGGCCGGTCGGCTCGGAATTGGTGGTGCTCGATGTCGCGGGCGAGGGGAACGCGGCGGGTTCCGCGGAACCCATAAGATTGAGCCCAAGTGCACAGCCCAAAGAGCCCCTCACCCCAACCCTCTGCCCGCAAGCGGGGAGAGGGAGCGTGGTCCAGACCTCGCCGCGCGTCCCCTCTCCCCGTCTACGGGGAGAGGGACAGGGTGAGGGGCAAACCACCGGCGGCGCTAATTCGCCGGTGGCGGGTGAGGGTTTGCGGGCGGCGCCTGTCGCTCGCCGCCCGAGCGGGGCGAAGCCGCTCGCGTCGCCGGCGGTGCGCCGCCGCGCCTGGGACAATGGCATCGCGCTGCAGTTCGTGCCGGGCAGCGGGCCCGGCGGGCGCATCACGCAGCCGGATCTCGACGCCTACATCGCCGCTGGCACTACGCCGGAAGCTGCGCCGGCCGCCGCGCCCGCCTTTGCCCGCCGCGACGGGGGCGAGGAGGTGCCGGTCATCGGCCTGCGCCGGGCGATCGCCGAACACCTGCAAGTGTCGAAGCGGCACATCCCGCATTTCTCCTATGTCGAGGAGGTCGATGTCACGGCGCTCGAGGAATTGCGCACCCAGCTCAACGCGGCCTACCCCGATCGCGAGCACCTGACCCTGATGCCGTTCCTGATGCGCGCGATCGCCGATGCCGTCGCCCTGCACCCGCAAGTCAACGCGCATTACGACGACGAGGCCGGCGTGCTGCATCGCCACCATGCCGTCAATATCGGCGTCGCCACCCAGACCGAGGGCGGGCTAATGGTGCCGGTCGCGCATCATGCCGAGGCGCTCGACCTGTGGCAGAGCGCCGCCGAGTTGCGCCGCCTTGCCGACGCCGCGCGCAGCGGCAAGGCAACGCGCGCCGAACTGACCGGCTCGACGATCACGATCACCAGCCTCGGCGCTTTGGGCGGCATCGCCGCGACCCCGGTCATCAACTACCCCGAGGTCGCGATCGTCGGGGTCAACCGCATCGCCCCGCGCCCGGTCGTGCGTGACGGACAGATCGCGATCCGCAAGATGATGAACCTGTCCTCCTCGTTCGATCACCGCATCGTCGACGGCTGGGAAGCGGCTTCGTTCATCCAGCGCGTCAAGCAATTGCTCGAAACGCCGGCATTGCTGTTTATCGGGTGACCGCAATGGCCGAAACCTTGCACCCGCATGTTCTCATTGTCGGCGGCGGCCCGGGTGGCTATGTCGCGGCGATCCGCGCCGGGCAACTCGGCCTCGACACGGTGCTGGTGGATGCCGACAAAAAGCTCGGCGGCACCTGCCTGTTGCGCGGCTGCATTCCGTCGAAGGCACTGATCCATGCCGCCGACAAATTCGCCGGCCTGCCGGATGCTGCTCTCGGCATCACGCTCGATGCGCCGCCGCGCCTCGACCTGGCAAAGACCATCGCCTGGAAGGACGGCATCGTCGACCGGCTGTCGAATGGCGTCGCCGGGCTGGTGACCCGCGCCAAGGTCCGCGTCGTCACGGGCTGGGCGAGGTTCTCCGATGCCAAAAGCTGCACGGTCGACACCGCCGAGGGACCGGTCGCGATCGTCGCCGAGCACGTAATCCTCGCCGCCGGCTCAGAGGTGCTGGCCTTGGCCGCGCTGCCGTTCGGCGGCGACGTGATCTCCTCGACCGAGGCCCTGTCGCTCGCCGCGCTACCCGAGCGCCTCGTCGTGATCGGCGCCGGCTATGTCGGCCTTGAGCTCGGCATCGCGTTCAGGAAGCTCGGCGCCGCGGTGACGATCGTCGAGGCCGCCGACCATATCCTGCCGCGCTATGACGACGCGTTGACCCGCCCGGTGCGGCGCTGGATGACGCGCGCCGGCGTCGAACTCCATCTCGGGGCCAAGGTCCAGGGGCGTGACGGCGAGGGCCGCCTAATGGTCGAAAGCGCTTCCCGCCCGCTTGTACTCGAAGCCGACAAGATCCTGGTCACGGTCGGCCGCCGACCGCTGACCGAGGGCTGGGGCCTGGACCAAATGGCGGTGGACATGGCGGGGCCGTTCGTCAAAATCGACGACCAGTGCCGCACCGCGATGCGCGGCGTGTGGGCGATCGGCGACCTTGCCGGCGAGCCGATGCTGGCGCACAAGGCGATGGCGCAGGGCGCGATGGTGGCCGAGATCATCGCCGGACAGCGCCGCCATTTCGACCCGGCTTCGGTCGCCGCAATCGTCTTCAGCGAACCCGAGATCGTCGTCGCCGGCCTGCTGCCGCAGGACGCCGCCGCCGCGGGCATCGACGCCGCGATATCGGTGTTCCCGCTCGCCGCCAGCGGCCGCGCCTGGACGCTTGAAGCCGGCGACGGCGGCGGCTTCATCCGGGTCGTCTCGGCACGCGAGGATCAGCGCGTTCTCGGCATCCAGGCGGTCGGCCGGCAGATTGCGGAGTTAGCCGGCGAATTCGCCCATGCGCTGGCGATGGGCGCGGTGCTCGACGATATCGCGCACACGATCCACGTCCACCCGACCTTGGGCGAGGGATTGGGCGAGGCCGCCTTGCTCGGCCTCGGCCACGCTCTCCACGTGTAATACCAAAGTCAGATTGTATTGAGCGCTCGGATAACGAACTCAATCTCAATCCGCCTTCCCGGCGAAAGCCGGGACCCACCAATCCGCGTTCGAGCTGTTGACGAGTGGGTCCCGGCGTTCGCCGGGAATGCGGATTTTTAAGCGTGCGTGCCCGAACAGCGAGTGACCCGGCGCAAGCTGACTCGGGCATAAGACGGGCCGCGGTCTTATTGCGTCGCTCGCCCCTCCCCAGTCTCAGTGCTTGAGCTGGGCGCCGACCTCGGCGGCGAAGTCGGAGGACGGCCGCTCGATCCCCTCGCCGAGCGCGAAGCGGACAAACCCCGCCACCCGGATCGGCATACCGGCTTCCTTGGCGGCGGCCTCGACCGCCTTGCCGACGCGGGTTTCGCCGTCGATCACGAAGACCTGCTCGAGCAAGACAGTCTCTTCGTAGAATTTGCGCAGCCGGCCCTCGACCATCTTCTCGACGATCGCCTCCGACTTGCCGGCGGTGCCCGCCTGCTCGCGCAACACCGCCCGCTCGCGCTCCAATGCCGCGCCCGCAACCGAGGCGATGTCGAGGTAGAGCGGGTTGGCGGCGGCGACATGCATCGCCAGTTGCCGGCCGAGCGCCATCAGCGCGTCGGCGGCGGCAGTCGACTCGAGCGCCACCAGGACGCCGATCTTGCCGAGACCCGGCCCGAGCGAATTGTGCACATAGGAGGCGACGACGCCGTGCTCGACGGCGAGGCGCGCCGATCGCCGCAGCACCAGGTTCTCGCCGATCCGCGCGACCAGCTCGGTCAACTCGCCCTCGACCGTGCGGCCGGTGCCCGGATAGGGCGCCGCCTTCAATGCCTCGACATCGCCGGTGACGCCGACCGCCAGCCCGGCGGTGGTCCGCACAAAGGCCTGGAACAGCTCGTTGCGCGCGACGAAATCGGTTTCCGAGTTGACCTCGACGACAGCGCCGGCCGCGCCGCGCGTCGCCACCCCGACCAGCCCTTCGGCAGCCACCCGCCCGGCCCGCTTGGCCGCGGCGGCGAGGCCCTTCTTGCGCAGCCAATCGACCGCGGCCTCGACGTCGCCGCCGGTGTCGCCGAGCGCGCGCTTGCAGTCCATCATCCCGGCACCGGTCTTGTCGCGCAATTCCTTGACCAGTGCCGCGGTCACCTCGGCCATTTCTTGATCCTCTTATCTGATGCCGCGCCGCGCCGATCAGTGCGGCGCGGCGGTCGCCTCGGCTTCGGCCGTTTCGCCGTCGCTCGTCGCGCCCACGCTGTCTTCGGCGTCGACCTCTTCCGGAACGGCTTCGCCCGGCAGCTCGGCCCGCGCGCCGACATCGATGCCCGAGGCGGTCAGTTCGGCTTGCAAGCCATCGAGCACGGAACCGCTGACCAGGTCGCAGTACAGGTTGATCGCGCGCATCGCGTCGTCGTTGCCGGGGATCGGGTAGGCGATCCCGTCCGGCGACGAGTTCGAATCGAGGATCGCGACGACCGGGATGCGCAATTTGTTGGCTTCCTGGACGGCGATCGCCTCCTTGTTGGTGTCGATCACGAACAGGATGTCGGGCAATCCGCCCATCTCCTTGATGCCGCCGAGCGCGCGTTCGAGCTTGTCGCGGTCGCGCGTCAGTTCCAGGAGTTCGCGCTTGGTCAGCCCGCTCTCTTCGGCGGTGATGCGCTCGTCGAGTTCGCGCAGCCGCTTGATCGATTGCGAGATCGTCTTGAAATTGGTCAGCATGCCGCCGAGCCAGCGATAATTGACGTAGTACTGGCCGCAGCGTTTGGCTGCATCGGCGACGACCTCCTGCGCCTGGCGTTTGGTGCCGACGAGGAGCACCCGCCCGCCGCCGGCGACGACCTCGCGGATCGCCTCGAGCCCCTGCCGCAACAGCGGCACGCTCTGCTCGAGATCGATGACGTGGATGCCGTTGCGGATGCCGAAGATGTAGGGCGCCATCTTCGGGTTCCAGCGCCGCGTGTGGTGGCCGAAATGCACCCCCGCTTCGAGCAGCTGGCGCATCGTATAGTCTGGTAATGCCATCTCTCATTCCTTTCCGGTTATGCCGCCGCAGGGAGAAATCGGCTCCAGGGAACTAGATACCGACACCGGAGCGGCGCCCGATCGAGAACGCCGCAAGCCCCTGCGTGAGGGTTACGCAGGCGTGTAGGTAAGGCGCGGCGGCCGATTTGGCAAGCGCAACGCGGCTCAGCCGTTCTCGCCGACGAGCGGCACGCCTTCGGCGCGCGCTGCATGGGCCAGCGGCATATCCAATGTCGCGAGCGGCAGAGCGCGCCGCAACGCCAATTCGAGATAGGCCGCATCGTAGACGGTCAGCCGGTGCTTACGGGCAAGCGCGATCATCCGGTTCTCGTCCGGTGCAATGTCGAACGACACAGCTGTCTCCGCCAATTCACCGA
>DATLTH010000112.1:0-11198 GCA_035533695.1 Allostellaceae bacterium
GCCGGCGACCGACCTCTATCTGATGGGGCGCGAGCGCGACCACGCCGTGGTGCGCGGCGTCGCCGACGCCAACCTGCTCGGCGCCAACGGCGTCACCTGCTCGCTGTCGAGCAACAATGTGTTGAACGCGGCGACGCCCTACGGCGACTGCTCGCTGATCCGCATGGCCAATTTGCACGCCAACGTCTTGCAGATCGCCGCCCCCGAGGGCCTGCGCGAATTGTTCGGCATGCTGACCGAGCGCTCGGCAAAGCTTTTGAACCTGAAGGATTATGGGCTCGCCGTCGGCAACCCGGCCGACCTCGTCGTCATCGACGCCGAGACGCCGGAGCAGGCGATCGCCGAAATCCGCCCGCCGCTCGCCGTGTGGAAGCGCGGCCGCCGCACCGTCATCCGCCCCGCGCCGGAACTGCTCACGCCGAGCTAAAGCATGCGTTCGGCGGGGCCGATCAGGTTGAGCGGGGTTTCGCCGAGGATCGCGCGCCGGCAGTTGCGCACGGCACGGCGCAGGTATTCGTCGCGCCACGCGCCGCCGCCGGCCGAATTATGCGGCGAGCCGATCACGTTGGGCAAATCGAGGAACGGGTGGTTCATCGCGAAACGCCCGTGCCGCACCGGCTCGACCCACCACGCGTCGATGCCGGCGAAAAAGCGCGGATGCGATTTGAGGTGGTCGTAAAGCGCCGCCTCGTCGACGATCTCGCCGCGCGCGACATTGATGAAAATGGCGTCGTCCTTCATCAGCGCGAGTTCGCGGGCGCCGATCATGCCCTGGGTTTCGGTGGTCAGCGCGGCGCAGACAACAAACACATCGGCGGCGCGCAGCATGTCGTCGAGCCGGGCGGGCGTGGCGATCCAGTCGACCGGCTCCTCGCTCGCCCCGCGCCGGTTGATCGCGTGGATTTTCATGCCGAAGGCGCGAAAGAGCCGCGCCGTCGCGACCCCGACATTGCCGAAGCCGAGAATGCCGCACACCCCGCCGCGCAGCATCTTGTTGCTGCTGCGCTGGTTGAACGCGCCGCGCTTCAGCGCGTCGTGCTCGACGAACAGCCGCTTCGCGGCGGCCAAGGCCAGGGCGAGGATATGTTCGGACATCGGCTCGGTGCCGCCGCCCTTGTTGGCGGCGATCGGCAGGCCGGGCGGCAGGAAGCGGGTCGGCACCCAGTCAATCCCGGCTGCGGTGAATTGCAGCAGCCTTGCGTTGCCGATCAGCGCGATCTCGTCCGGGCGCAATTCCTTCGAGGTGTCGTGAGCCAGCAAGGCGCCGGCACGGCACAGCGCCGGCGCGCGCTCCGCAGGCGACAGATCGTCGAGATAGATCGCCTCGGCCGCGCCGGCCAGTTCCTCGGCAACGATCGCGCGGCTGCGCTCGGTCAGCGGATAGGTCACCACCAGCTTCCCTGCCGTCATCGGCGTTTCCTGCTGCCCTCGCGCGCCGCTCGGCCGAGCGGTCAGTCGGCCGCCGCGGTGGCCAGCCGCTGCCGCTTGGCCGCGGCGCGGCGGTCGCCGACCAGCGCCACGACCGCGACCGTGATCATCAGCACGACGCTGATGCCGAACACCATCTGCGGCCTGCCGTGATCCATCGCAAACCCGAACATCAAGGGGCCGATCATGCCGCCGATGCCGAACCCCGAGGTCACGATGCCGAAGGTCCGGCCGACCGCGCCGGCCGGTGCGGCGGCGCGCACCAGCATGTCGCGCGACGGCATGATCATGCCCGAGAGCAGCCCCGCGGCGCTCATCGCCACGATCAGCGGCAGCGGCGCGAAGCCGGCCGTCCCGATCGCCAGCACGATCCCCGCGTTGACCGCGTAGCCCACCGCCGCGACCTCGGCATGGCGCCGCGTCAGGTCGGCGACGAAGCCGCCCGCCAGCACGCCCAATGCCTGCGCGCCGAGATAGGCGGTCAGCGCCAGGTTGGCGGCCGATAGCGAGGTGCCGAAGGCGCTGGTCAAGGCGACCACCGAGAAATTGCTGATGCCGCTGCCCGAGAGGCTCATCAGCGCGAAGAAGCCGGTCAGCCCGATGATCGTCGGCGTCAGGATCGAAAACAGACTGTTGCGGCGACCGCCTGCGCTCGGCGGCGCCGGGTGCGGCGCCACCACCCGGTTTTCGACGCCGCGGGCAAGCCCGAGCGGCACCGCGACGACGAGCGCCAGGATGCCGGCCGCCATCACTGCGATCTTGAGCCCCAGCGTGGCGGCGAGCGCGATCATCGTCACCGGCGCCACCGCGCTGCCGAGAAAACCGGCAAAGGTGTGGATCGAAAACGCCCGGCCGAGGCGCACGGGTGCGATCTTGCTCGACAACAGGGCATAATCCGCCGGGTGAAAGACGCTGTTGGCGAGGCCGAGGAACACCATCATCAGCAGCATCGCGGGGTAGGACGGCGCCAGCCCGAACCCGACAAAGGCAACGCCGGCAACGAGCAGCCCGAGCACCAGCATATGGCGCGAGCCGAGACGGTCGACCAGATAGCCGATCGGCAGTTGCGAGGCGACCGCGACGACGCTGGAAACGGTCAGCGCCAGGCCCAGCTGCATGAAGTCGATGCCGAGCCGCGCCTTCAGCAGCGGAAACAGCGGCGGCAATACCAGGTACTGGAAATGGTTGACGAAATGCGCCGACGACACCAGCGCGATCGCCTTAAATTCTGCCCCCTTCCGGTCGGTTCCGCCGACCCCCTGCGCCTCTGCCGTCATCTGCTCGTCATCCCGGCATTTGCCCCATTTCGCGCCAAGCCGTTCAAGATGGCGTCAAGCCACCCGCCCGGCAAGCACCCAATCGTCAAGGCTGCTCAGCTTATTGGGCAATTTCGTCATTCCCACGCAAGCGGGAATCCGGGGCTTCGGTCGCTCGGTTGCCCTGGATGCCCGCTTGCACGGGCACGACGATCGAGAGAGCATCGGGCGCGACGGCAGCGGCGAGGAATGCGGCATGAGCGTACAGACGATCGGACAAAAGGTGCGCCGCGAGGAGGATCTGCGCCTCCTGACCGGGCGCGGCCGCTACGTCGACGACGTGACGATGCCGGGCGCGGCGCGCGGCTACGTGCTGCGCTCGCCATATGCGCATGCCCGCCTCCGCTCGATCGACACCGCTGCGGCCAGGGCCGCCCCGGGCGTGCTGGCGGTGCTGACCGGCGCCGATCTGCGGGCAAGCGGGCTCGGCACGCTGCGGCCCCATGTGCCGCGCCGCAAGCGCGATGGCGGCCCGGCCTTCGTCTGCCCGCAGCCGCTCCTGGCGCAGGATCGCGTGCGCTATGTCGGCGACCCGGTTGCCTTTGTCGTCGCCGAGACGCTGGACCAGGCGAAGGACGCCGCCGAGCTGATCGAGGTCGATTACGAGCCGCTCCCGGCGGTCGTCTCGGCCGAGGCGGCGCTGATGCCCGGTGCGCCGGCGGTGTGGGACGACAACCCGGACAACGAAGCCTTCACCTTCGAAGCCGGCAACAAGGCGGCAACCGACGCCGCCTTTGCCCGCGCCGCGCGAATCGTTGCCCACCGCGCGGTCATCAACCGGGTCACCGCCAACAGCATGGAGCCGCGCGGCTGCCTGGCGCAGTACGACCCGGACGACAACCGCTACACGATCCGCTGCACCGTGCAGTCGGTGCATCAGACCAGGGCCGCGCTGGCCGGGCAGATTTTCCGCGTGCCGCATCATCAGGTGCGGGTCGTGTGCGACACGATGGGCGGCGGCTTCGGCATGAAGGGCGGCTGCTATCCCGAATATGCGCTGTCGCTGTGGGCTTCCGAAATCACCCTGCGGCCGGTGCGCTGGACCGCCGAGCGCAGCGAGGGCCTGCAGAGCGACGAGCAGGCGCGCGGCAGCATCATCGACGCCGAACTGGCGCTCGACGCCGACGGCAAGTTCCTCGCGCTGCGCACCCGCTGGATGTCGTCGATCGGCGCCTATTTTTCGACCGACCGGCCGACGATCCCCTTAACGGTCGGCATGGGCTGTCACGTCAACACCTACACCTTTGGCGCCGTCCATGCCGCGGCGACCGCGGTCTTGACCAACACGATGGGCACCGCCCCCTACCGCGGCGGCAGCCGTCCCGAGCCGATCTACGCGACCGAGATGGTTATCGAAAAGGCGGCGCGCGAACTGGGCGTCGACCCGGCCGAATTGCGCCGGCGCAACACGATCCCGGCCTCCACGATGCCCTATACGACGCCGCTGCGGCAGACCTACGACAGCGGCGATTTTGCCAAGAACCTGGGCGACGCGCTGGCGCTCAGCGCCTACGACCGCGTCGCCGAGCGCCGTGCCGCCGCGCGGGCCCGCGGCAAGCTGCTGGGCATCGGCGTTGCCACGACCGTCGCGGCGACCGGCGGGCGCGACTACGAGCATGCCGAGATCCGCTTTGATCCGGCGGGTGGCGTCGTCCTCCTGACCGGCAGCATGGACCACGGCCAGGGTCACGCGACGACGTTCAAGCAGGTCCTCTCCGACAAGCTCGGCATCGACGCCGACAAGATCCGCTACCGCTTTGGCGACAGCGACCTGGTGACGATGGGGATCGGCACGTTCGGCTCGCGCTCGGCCCAGCTCGCCGGCTCGGCGATCGTCACCGCCGCCGACCGGCTGATCGACAAAGGGCGCCGCATCGCTGCGCATGTCATGGAGGCGGCGGAGGGCGACATCGCCTTCGAGCGCGGCCGCTTCACGATCGCCGGCACCGACCGCTCGGTGGGAATCGAGGAGGTGGCGCGGCAATCGTTCAACTCGGCGCAGCTGCCCGAGGATGTCGAAGTTGGCTTTACCGAGCGCTCGAATTACGGGCCGGCCGATGCCGCGACCTTTCCCTCGGGCGCGCATGTCTGCGAAGTCGAGATCGACCGCGACACCGGCGAGGTGGCGCTCAAGCGCTACTGCGCGGTCGACGATGTCGGCACGATGCTGAACCCCTTGCTGTGCGAAGGGCAGATCCATGGCGGCATCGTCCAGGGGCTCGGCCAGGCGCTCTACGAGAACCTGGTCTACGACGACGACGGCCAGCTAATGACCGGCTCGTTCCAGGATTACGCGATGCCGCGGGCCGACAATTTCTGCCGCTTCGAGCTGGCGGAGAACTCCTCGCCGACCGACAAGAACCCGCTCGGGGTCAAGGGCGTGGGCGAAGCGGGCACGATCGGCGCGATCCCGGCGGTGATCAGCGCGGTCAATGACGCGCTGGCAGCGATCGGCGCGCCGACGATCGAACTGCCGGCGACCGCCGAGAAAGTCTGGCGCGCGATCCGCGCTGCACCCGCTGCCGCCTGAGGATTGTCTTTGGTCGCGAAGCAACGCAATCTCGGCGCGCTGAGAAGAAGCGGCGCCGGCGTTCGACCGGCCGGCGTGAAGACGGGAGGAACCACACGGAGATGCCCCAGGCGGTGAGGCGCAAGGCGCGTGCTGCGGTTGCCGCGACCCGCGACGATCCAGCACCGGCTCGGAACACCGGGTTGGCAGCCCGCGTCGCGGCGCTCGAGAGCGAGTTGCAGGAGGCGCGCGAACAGCAAGCAGCAACCGCTGAGATCTTGCAGGTCATCAACGCCTCGCCCGGCGACCTCGCGCCGGTATTCGCCGCGATGCTGGAGAAGGCGAGCCGGCTGTGCGAGGCGGAGACCGCGCACCTGCTGCGCTACGAGGCCCCCTATTTCACCCGCGCGGCCAGCCTCGGAGTGTCGGAGGATTTCGACGAGATCCTGCCGCTCAATACGCCGGTGCCGCACATCATCACGCGCGACTCGATCCCCTACCGGATGCTGGCGAGCCGCGCGGTCGTCCATGTCCCCGACGCCCGCGAGGACGAATCGGTCCGCGCCGGCGCGCCGGCCGAGACCGCCGCGGCGGCCAGCGGCATCCGCACCGCGCTGTTCGTGCCGCTGCTCAGGGAGGGTGAGGTCGTCGGCGGTTTCGTCATGCACCGCATGGAAGTCCGGCCGTTCACCGACAAGCAGATCGCGCTCTTGGAAAATTTCGCGGCGCAGGCGGCCATCGCGATGGAGAACGCGCGGCTCCTGACCGAGACGCGCGAGGCCTTGGAGCGCCAGACCGCGACAGCCGAGGTCTTGCAGGTCATCAATTCTTCGCCCGGCGATCTCGCCCCGGTGTTCGACGTGATGCTCGAAAAGGCGCTTAACCTTTGCGAAGCAAATCTCGGCCTGCTGTACCGTTTTGACGGAGACGCCATTCACCCGCTGGCAGTGCGGGGGGCATCGGCCGCGGCGGCGGAGATGCTCAAACAATCGGTAGCGATCGAGCCCGAGAGTGCAATCGGACGCCTGGCACGCAGCGAAGAGGCGGTGATCCACAACCCCGACATAACGGACGACGAGATCTATCGCGCCGGAGTCCCTTCTCGCCGGAAACTTGTCGAGGTGACCGGCGCACGCACGGCGCTGTGGGTTGCCTTGCGGAAAGACCATCAACTAGTCGGTGTCTTTATTATCTATCGCCAGGAGGTCCGCCCATTTACCGACAAGGAAATCGCGCTGCTCGAAAACTTTGCGGCGCAGGCGGTGATCGCGATGGACAATGCACGGCTGCTCGACGAGATCCGCCGGCGCCAGGCCGAGTTGCGCGTCACCTTCGACAACATGGGCGACGGCGTCGCGATGTTCGACGCCGACATGCGGCTCGCCGCGTGGAACCGCAATTTCCAGAAGATACTCGATTTGCCCGACGAGTTTGTTGCCGGCCGTCCGACGCTGAGCGAATATTTCGACTTCATGGCGGCGCGCGGCGAATACGGCTCATCGGAGCTCGAAGGGGAGCTTCGGCGCACCATTCAAATCGCCGACCACGAATCGCGCTTCGAACGCGCCCGGCCGGATGGGCGGGTCATCGAGGTGCGGCGCAACGCCGTGCCGGGCGGCGGCAGCGTGCTGATCTTCAGCGACGTGACCGAGAGGAAGCGCGCCGAGGCTGAGATCCGCGCGGCGCGCGACGCGGCCGAAGCGGCCTTGCGCGAGCTCAAGACCGCGCAGGCCAGCCTGATCCAGGCCGAGAAGATGGCCTCGCTCGGCCAATTGACCGCCGGGATTGCCCACGAGATCAAGAACCCATTGAACTTCGTC
Source organism: Allostellaceae bacterium (assembly GCA_035533695.1). Classification (GTDB taxonomy): domain Bacteria; phylum Pseudomonadota; class Alphaproteobacteria; order ATCC43930; family CGMCC-115725; genus DATARH01. The sequence goes on from DATLTH010000112.1 coordinate 7,074, forward strand.
AACAACTTTGCCGGCCTCTCGGTCGAATTGCTCGGTGAGTTGAAGGAGGCGGTGGCACCGGGATTGGCGATGCTGGACGACGACCGGCGCGCCGATGTCGACGAGACGATCGAGATGCTGACCAGCAATCTCGACAAGATCGGCGAGCACGGCAAGCGCGCCGACAACATCGTCAAGAGCATGCTGGAGCATTCGCGCGGCGGCAGCGGCGAGCGCCGCAGCGTCGATCTCAATAGCCTCATCGAGGAGGCGCTCAACCTCGCCTATCACGGCGCGCGCGCGCAGGACCAGAGCTTCAACATCACGCTGGAGCGCGATCTTGCCGAAGCTCTGGCACCGGTTGAACTGGTGCCGCAGGATATGACGCGGGTGCTGTTGAATTTGTTCGGCAACGGTTTCTACGCCGCCAACAAGCGCCGCGCGAGCGCGGCCGACGCAGGGTTCAAGCCGACCCTGACGGTGACGACGCGCGACTTCGGCACCGCGGTCGAGGTCGCGGTGCGTGACAACGGTACCGGCATCGGCCCCGAGGTCATTGGCAAGCTGTTCCAGCCGTTCTTCACCACCAAGCCGACGGGCGAAGGCACCGGGCTCGGCCTGTCGATCAGCTACGACATCGTCACCCACCAGCATGGCGGCACGATTTTCGTCGACAGCGAACTCGGCAAGTTCACCGAATTCACCATCCGCCTGCCGCGCGGCGCTTCGGAATGATCAAAACAGGAGTTTGGCGAGAGCCATGAGCGTCAGCATCCTGATCGTCGACGACGAGACCGATGTCGCCGATTTGTTTCGCCAACGGTTCCGGCGCGAGACCCGCCAGGGCACTTATGTGCTGCATTTCGCGCTGTCGGGTGAGGAGGCGCTCGACAAGCTCGCCGACGAGATCGAGCCGCAGCTGATCGTCATCCTCAGCGACATCAACATGCCGGGGATGGATGGGCTGACATTGCTGCGCGAGATCAAGATCAGGCGCCCCGGGATGCCCGTCATGATGGTGACCGCCTATGGCGACGACGAGCGGCGCCGCCTTGCGGTTGAATACGGCGCCGCCGAATTCATCACCAAGCCGGTCGATTTCGATACTCTCAAGGCGCAGCTTCGGCGATTGCCGCCCGACGCAGCGGAATGATCGACCTGATCGAATGACCCCCGCGAAGATACTCGCCGTTGATGACGAAGCGGATTTCGAATTGCTGATCCGGCAGCGCTTCCGCCGCCAGATCCGCGCGCAGGAATTCGCCTTCTGCTTTGCCCATCACGGCGAGGAGGCGCTCGCCGTGCTGGCGCAAGAGCCCGACATCGAGCTCCTGCTGCTCGACATCAACATGCCGGTGATGGACGGGCTGACGCTGCTCGCCGAACTGCGCGAGCGGCAGTCGGACGTGCGCGCGATCATCGTCTCGGCCTATGGCGACATGGCCAATCTGCGTACCGCGATGAACCGCGGCGCCTTCGATTTCGTGACCAAGCCGGTCGATCTGAACGATCTCGAGATCACCATCCGCAAGACCCTCGCCGACATCGCCAAGCTGCGCGAAATGGACCGTCTGCGCGAAGCCGCCGAGCGGGCGCGCAACAATCTGTCGCGCTATTTCTCGCCGAACATCGTCGAGATGCTGGCGGCTCAGGACGAGCCGCTCGGGGCGGTGCGGCGCCAGACCGTCGCAGTTCTGTTCGTCGACATCGTCGGGTTCACGCGCATGGCCGAAGCGATGATGCCCGAAGCCGTGGTCACCTTGCTGCGCCAGTTTCACGAGCGGATGACGGCGCAGATTTTCGCCTGCGGCGGCACCGTCGAGAAGTATATCGGCGACGAGATCTTTGCGGTGTTCGGGGTGCCGCATGCCGGCCCCAACGACGCAGCCAACGCGCTGACCTGCGCCGAGATGATGCTCGCCGCGCTCCAGCGCTGGAACGAGGAGCGCGGGCAGCAGGGCGAACCGCCGCTGGCGATCGGCATCGGCCTCAATTACGGCCCCGCGGTGCTCGGCGACGTCGGCAGCGAGCACAGCATGTCGTTCACGGTCATTGGCGATACCGTCAACACCGCCAGCCGCTTGCAGGGGCTGACCCGCACGCTGGAGACGCCGCTGGTGGTCGGCGATGCGCTGGTCAGCGCCGTTGCTGCGTTGCCGACGGCCGACGCCGCCGCCCTGCTCCTGCCGCTCGAGGACCGCGGCGAGCAGGCATTGCGCGGGCGCAGCGGCGCGGTGCGCATCTGGACCCACCGGCCGATCGCCGCCTGACCGGCCGCCGCCGTCGCCACCCCGCCGAGCGCGCCGCCGCGCCTAATATTTCTCGATCGGCAGATCGAGGTGCGGGAAGGGGCTGTGCACATGCGCCGGCACCACCTGCCGCGCCGCGCGGATATAGGATTTGTCGAGCTGGCCGTACCCGGTGACCCCGAGCAACGACAGGCAGATGCGGATTTCGTCTTCGAGAATCTCGAACATCCTGACGACGCCCGGTCCGCCCGCCGCGGCAAGCCCGTAAACATAGAGCCGGCCGACGACGACCGCGTCGGCGCCGAGGATCAATGCCTTGACGACATCGGTGCCGCGGGTGATCGAGCCGTCGACAAAAACTTTGGCCCGGCCGCCGACCGCCTCGACAACCTCCGGCAATACGTCGATCGAGCCGATCCCCTGGTCGAGCTGACGGCCGCCGTGGTTCGACACATAGACGCAATCGACCCCGTGATCGACCGCGATCCCCGCATCCTCGGCGGTGGCGATGCCCTTGATGATCACCGGAATGGTGGAAAGGCGCTTGATGCGGTCGATATCGCGCCAGTTGAACTGCGCCTGGTAGATCCGCGCGTCGTCGACCCGCACCCGGCGGCGCTGATGCCGCTTGGCGATGTCGCGCTCGCGCCGCGAATAGCTGTCGGTGTCGACGGTCAGGCAGAAGGCGTTGTAGCCGTGGTCGACCGCGCGCCGCACATGATCGTCGACCCAGGCCGCATCGCCGCGCACATAAAGCTGAAAGATGCGGAACCCGTCGCCCGCGGCCGCCGCGGTCTTTTCGAGCCCGGGATGCGATACCGACGAGAGGATCATGCCGTTGCCGAACTCGGCGGTCGCCGCCGCCACCGTGCCGCCGCCGCCGGGCTCGAACACTTCCAATGAGCCCACCGGCGCGCACAATACCGGGATGCGCAAGCGCCGGCCGAACACCTCTTTGGTCGAATCGACGTTCGACACATCACGCAAGACGCGCGGCCGGAAGCCCCACGAATCGAGCGCCAGGCGGTTGCGCGCCAGCGTCGTCTCCGATTCCGAGCCGCCGATCAGGTAGTCCCAGTGGTTGCGGTTGAGGTTCTGCCGCGCGACCTTGACGAACTCGTGCAGGTTCTGAAAGCGCTCCTGGAGATTGTCGTCGTCGGGCATCGGCGGGCCTCGTCTCTCTGTCGGCGAAATGCGCCGCACCCTAACGGAGCCGCTTTCCCCCGGCAACCGGCGCCGATCGCCGGCCTGCGCTGCGAGTTTGCGCTTGGGCAGCGCGCGCGGCTGTCGCTACGATAGGAGAGGACCCAAGCGACGAGGAGACGCCCCGATGCCCCAACGCATTCTGACCCCGGACGGCCACGGCGACGAAACGATGCAGATCGCCCACGACCTGCTGCCGGGCGGCTTTGAACTGGTGACCGCGCCGCACGGCAGGCCGGAGTTCTGGAACCTCTTGAAGGACGCCGAATTCTACATCGGCGCCGGCCAGTACAAGCACGGCCCGGAATTCTATGCGCAGGCCCCGAAGCTGAAGCTCGTGCAGACATTGAGCGCCGGCTACAACACCTACGATCTCGACGCCGCGCGCGCCGCCGGCGTGCCGATCTGCAACAACGGCGGCGCCAATGCGACCGCCGTCGCCGAGCACGCGATCATGCTGATGCTGGCGGTCTCGCGCAAACTGATCTGGGTGCACGAAGGCGTCGTCTCCGGGCGCTGGCGCGGCAACGACTTCAGCGCCGCGAAGCTGTATGAGCTGGAAGACAAGACGCTCGGCATTGTCGGCCTCGGCAATATCGGCACCAAGGTGGCGCGCCGCGCCAAGGCCTTCGACATGCGGGTTCAGTATTACGACATCAACCGCCTGACGACCGCCCAGGAAGACGCGCTCGGC
>DATLTH010000113.1:0-2779 GCA_035533695.1 Allostellaceae bacterium
GCGCCGCCTCGGGCGAGGGACCGGAAATTTCCGACAGCCGGCTGTCGGCGCCTTCCCCGCCGATCCACCGGATCAGCGCCTCGCGCAACGCCCGCGGTTCGATCGGCTTGCCGACGTGGTCGTTCATCCCCGCCGCGAGGCAGCGTTCGCGATCCTGCGCCATCGCATTTGCGGTCATCGCGATGATCGGCAGATCGGCGTAGCGCGCCGCGGCGCGGATCGCCCGGGTCGCCGTCAGACCGTCCATCACCGGCATCTGCATGTCCATCAAGACCGCGGCATAGTACTCCGGGCCGCTCGCCAGCACCTTGGAAACCGCCGCCGCGCCGTCGGCCGCCAGCTCGACCGTAAAGCCGAATTCGCCGAGCAACCCCAATGCCACTTCCTGGTTCAGCTCGTTGTCCTCGACGACGAGGATATGCCGGCCATGCCATTCCGGCGGCGCGCCGGTCGCCGCCATCGCAAGCGGCGCCGGATCGCGCCGCACCTCGCCTTGCGGGTCGTGCACCGCGTGGCCGATGATGTTGAGCAGCAGCGAGGGGGTGAACGGTTTCGGCAGCAGGTATTCGACCCCGACCTGGCGGGCTTCGTCGGTCACCTCTTCGCCCCATGCCCCGATCATCAGAATGAGGCGCGGCATCGGGTCGAGGCCCTGCGCATTGATCCTCGCCGCCGCCTCGAAGCCGTCGAGATCGGCCATTTCCGAATCGAGCAGAACCAGCGCGAACGGCTTGCCGGCGGCCGCCGCCTCGATGATCGCGGCGACCGCCTCATGCCCGGATGCCGCCGCGCCAACGGCAAACCCCCGGCTGGTCAGCATCTGGCCGACGACCTCGCGGGCCCGCGGATGGTCGTCGACGACGAGGATCGACAGACCGCGCAGGTCGGGTTCGGAAGCGGCGACGCTGCCGGCCGCGCCCTTGCCGAGCCGCGCGGTGAACCAGAACGTGCTGCCGACGCCCGCGGTGCTGTCGACCCCGACCATGCCGCCCATCGCTTCGGCGAGACTCTTGCAGATGACGAGGCCAAGACCGGTTCCGCCATAGCGGCGGGAGATCGAGGTGTCGGCCTGCTCGAAGGGCTGAAACAGCCGCGCTTTCTGCTCCGCACTGAGCCCGACGCCGGTATCGCGCACGGCGCAATAGAGCAGCACCTCGGTTTCGCTGTCCTCCCGCACTTCGACGATCAGTTCGACTTCGCCGTGCTCGGTGAACTTGACCGCATTGCCGACGTAGTTGACGAAGATCTGACTGAGGCGAAGCGGGTCGCCGACCAGGGTGAAATCGAGCCGCGGATCGACGTTGAAGATCAGTTCGAGCCCCTTGGCGGCCGCCCTGCTGCCGATCAGGTTGCCGACGCGGTCGAGGATCTCATCGGGCTCGAACTCGGTGTGCTCGAAGGCAAGTTTGCCCGCTTCGAGCTTGGAGAAATCGAGGATGTCGTTGACGATATCCAACAGCATCTGCGCCGCCTGCTGGATTTTCGCCAGGTAGCCGCGCTGGTGGGCCGTCAAGTCGGTCTTGAGCAAGAGGTTCGACAGGCCGATGACGGCGTTCATCGGCGTGCGAATCTCGTGGCTGACGTTGGCGAAGAAATCGGATTTGTCGCGCGCCGCCGATTCGGCCAGCGCCTGTGCCGCAGCGGTCGCTTCGGCCGCTTCGCGCTTGGCGAGTTCCGCGGCATGCCGGTCGCTATCGGCGACGCGGCTGCCGAGGCGGCGGTTCCAGACCGCCAGCAGCAGCGTGACCGCCAGCAGCACGCCGGCAAGGAGCCAGCCAAGCATCACCGCGTCATTCCTCAAGCGCGGACCGGCCGAACCCGTCCCGCATTCAGGTTCTTGAGGTTAGCAGATTCTGGCGGCTTGGCTACGTTCGGCGATCAAGTTCGTATTGCTTTAAGGATAAAATACTCCAAACCAAATCGACGCCCGTCGGAAACACAACGGCCGGGCGCGAGGCCCGGCCGTTCGAGGGTCATTCCGTGGTTCAGTCGTCAGTCGCGCCGCGACCCCATCAGTTGCAGCATCATCATGAACAGGTTGATGAAATCGAGATAGAGACGCAATGCTCCCATCACCGCCTTCTTGCCGGCAACCTGCCCGTCGTCGGACGCGACATACATTTCCTTGATCTGCTGCGTGTCCCAGGCGGTCAGCCCGACGAAGACGACGACGCCGATCACCGAGATCGCAAATTGCAAGGCCGAGGAGGCGATGAACAGGTTGACCAGGCTGGCAATGATGATGCCGATCAGCCCCATAATCAGGAACGAGCCGAACTGCGACAGGTCGCGCTGGGTCGTGTAGCCGTAGAGGCTCATCGCCGCGAAGGTGCCGGCGGTGATGAAAAACACGCGCGCAATGCTCGCGCCGGTGTAAACCAGAAAGATCGCACCCAGCGACAGGCCCATCAGCCCCGCATAGACCCAGAAGATCGCCTGCGCCGTGCCCGCCTGCATCCGGTTGATGCCGTAGCTCAGCCACATGACGAGGCCGAGCGGCGCCAGGATGATCAGAAAGAACAGCGGCGTATGAGCGATCGAGGCGTAAAAGCCCGACGCCGCGGCGACGTACGCGACGATGCCGGTCAGCGCGAGGCCCGACGCCATGTAATTGTAGATGCGAAGCATGTAGTCCCGCAGACCGACATCGATGTCGACCTGGGCACCAACCGCCGGCCGCACCGTCCAGCGAGGCTGCGAACCGAGAGCCATAAAAACCCTCCAACGTGAGCGCGAGGCTTGTTCCTCGCGCAGCGATATTGGGATCGGCTTATGGCTT
>DATLTH010000114.1:0-2877 GCA_035533695.1 Allostellaceae bacterium
CAATTCGAACGCGGCGGTGCCGCCGGTGACCGGCGCCCCGGTCGCCTCCGGCCTGCCCTTGCCGGGCACCGCGGCGGCGGGGCGCCAGCACGGCTGGTTCCGCATGCAGGCGTCCGAATCGCGCTTCTTTGTCGAGACCCGCACGCCGACCGCGTGGGGCCAGGCATTGACCCACCTCGAATTCGACTTCTTCGGCTGCACCGCGGGCAATTACTGCAACGACCTCAACACCTCGACCAATCCGGACACGCCGCGCCTGCGCCTCGCCTACGGCACGTTGGGCGGGTTCATCGCCGGCCAGACCTGGGTCCCCGGCAACGACCTTGCGGCCTCGCCCGACATCTTCGACTTCGGCGGCGATGTCGGCGGCTGGGGCTGGGCCCGCGCGCCGCAGATCGGCTACAAGGCCGACGTGCCCTGGCTGGGCGCCAGCGTCGGCGGCTATATAGTGCAGCCCTACACCCAGATCGCCACCCCGCTCGGCGCGTTCTCGGACGAGAGCGGCGCCAACGGCGCCGGCTCGTTGCCGATCACCGCGGGATCCCCATCCTTCCTCAGCAATATCGGCAAGACCCCGCTGCCCGACGTCGCGCTGGTGGTGAACTGGGAGCAGCCCTGGGGGCATTTCCAATTGCATGGTGCGATCCGCGACATGGAGCTCAACGACGGGTTGTTCATCAGCCGGAATTACATCGGCTACGGCGGCGGCTTCAGCGGCGACGTCAAGCCGCAATGGCTCGGCTGGATGAAGGACCGCATCGGCTTCCAGGCCTATGCCGGCGAGGGCCTCGGCCACTGGAACAACCCGCCGGGCTCTGGTGCGAACACTCTGTTCCAGGCCGTCGCGACCAATTACGGCACCAAGGGCCTCTACGGCAACGGCGGCCCGACCTCGGCGGCCGGCGCATCGGCGATCGTCGCCACGACGGTAACCTCGTGGGGCGGCGAAGTTAACTACCAGCACTGGTGGACGCCGACCCTGCGCTCGAGCCTGACCTACGGCATCGGCCATCAGGATCTGCCGAATGCGCTGCTCGCGGTCACCAAGGGGACATTTTACAACAAGGAGATCGAGACGGCGCACGCCAACCTGATCTGGAGCCCGGTGCCGTTCATCGATACCGGTTTCGAATACATCTACGACCGCCGCCTCACCGCGGCCAACGTGCGCGGCAGCGACGGCCACATCCTCGACTTCGACTTCAAGGTGAAGTTCTAAGCCGCAGCGACACGCGAGACGAGCGCGCGACCGGCATCTCGGCCCCTGGCCGGATGCCGGTTGTTGCATTGGCAAGTCCCAGGAGGATCCGATGATCGAGCTCATCGAAGGCCTTCCCGATAATGTCCTGGGGATCGTCGCCAAAGGGCGGGTCACCGAGAAAGACTATTCCGAGGTCTTGCTCCCGGCGCTCGAGAAATCGCTCGAATGGCACCATCGGCTGCGGCTCTATTACGAGATCCGCTCGCGCTATCCGGGGGCCGCATGGGCCGAGATCACGCTGGGCAGCGAGCATGCCGCGCTGTGGGAGCGCGTCGCCGTCGTCACCGATGTTGCCCTGGTGCGTCAGGCGTTGCAGGCGGTTCGCCTCTTAATCCCCAGCGAATTGCGGGTATTCACGACCGTCCAGATCCCGGAAGGATTGGCCTGGATTACCGAGACGCCAGCCCGCAAGCGGCGGGCTGCGCCGGCCTCGGCTTCAGCTTCCGGCGTGCAGCGGGTGCGGCAGTTTCACCTGCCGGCGCAATATCTTCACCAGGCGCTCTGAGCTCTGGCGGGCAGCCTCATACGTCACGACGCCAGGGCGCCGCCGCGACTACTGCGCAGGCACGAGCGCGGCGACATCTTCCTCGCGCTTCGCCGCTTCGATCGCGGCGGCCTTTTTCTCGACCAGTTCGACGAGGTGATCGACAATATCGGCATCCTTCAGCCGATGATCGGCAATCCCGCTGACATACACCTGATGGGTGTTGTTGCCGCCGCCGGTAAAGCCGATATCGGTTTCGCGCGCCTCGCCCGGGCCGTTGACGACGCAGCCGATAACCGACAGGGTCAGGGGCGTCGTGATGTGCGCGAGGCGTTCTTCGAGCACCTCGACCGTCTTGATTACCTGGAATTGCTGGCGCGCGCAGGACGGGCAGGAAATGACCGTGACCCCGCGCCGGCGCAGGCCCAATGATTTCAGCATGTCAAACCCGACCTTGACTTCCTCGACCGGGTCGGCCGACAGCGAGACGCGAATCGTGTCGCCGATCCCGGCCCACAACAGCATGCCGAGGCCGATCGAGGATTTGACCGTGCCGCTGCGCAATCCGCCGGCCTCGGTGATGCCGAGATGCAGCGGGTAGTCGCACGCCTCGGCGAGCTGCTGGTAGGCGGCCACGGCGAGGAACACGTCGCTTGCCTTGCACGAGATCTTGAACTCGAAAAAGTCGTTGTCTTCGAGGATCTTGGCGTGGTCGAGCGCGCTCTCCACCATCGCCTCGGGGCAGGGTTCGCCGTATTTCTCGAGGAGATCGCGCTCCAATGAGCCGGCATTGACGCCGATGCGCATCGAGCAGCCATAATCCTTCGCCGCCTTGATCACATCGCGCACCCGCTGCGCCGAGCCGATATTGCCGGGGTTGATGCGCAGGCAGGCGGCGCCGCTTTCGGCGGCTTCGATCGCCCGTTTGTAGTGAAAATGAATGTCGGCGACGATCGGCACGGCGACCTGGCGCACGATGTGCTTCAGCGCCAGCGCCGATTCCTGGTCGGGGCACGAGACGCGCACGATGTCGGCGCCGGCCCGCTCCAAGGCCTGCACCTGCTCGACGGTGGCCTTGACGTCGCTGGTCACCGTATTGGTCATCGATTGCACCGTGATCGGCGCGTCGCCG
>DATLTH010000115.1:0-5130 GCA_035533695.1 Allostellaceae bacterium
GGAGATATCAATCCGAAATTCTATTCACAGACAAATCATTAAAGCATACGGAGCAGATTGGTTTGCAGGCAACAAACTTGGTCTGGACGCTTACGCAAACCGCCTCGTGCTCCGGTTGGTTAGGAGATATGAGGGTGAAACGAAATATGTAGATGCAGAAAGATTATCTACTAAAATAGTCTCGGAACTGACCTTGGGATTTTGGACAAATTTATTTAAGCGCCAATACGAAGACCCGCTCTGGCGAAAAACACTGAGACTTGCTTTCCCGCATGTCGGAGGGCCGCTGACACGGGGTCAGGTTTTTATAATACTCGATAAAATTCGCCGCCTGCGGAATCGGATTGGTCATCATGAGCAAATCCTGAGGTACGACCTTTAATATTTATTATAACAATATTATAGACCTCGTTTCGTGGGTGAGTCCAGTCACAGCAATCTGGCTTTCGCACCATAATCGATTTTACGACGTGATTAGCCAATATCAGGAGCCATTGTCCCTTGTGAGCAGGTAGTCAATCAACCCCGATAGGAGGAGGTCAACCATGCTGATCGTCGACGCGCAAATCCATCTGTGGTCGAAGAACCTGCCGACCAACGCGGCGCACCGCCAAATCGCCTCATGGTCGGCCGAGGAATGCCTGATGGAGATGGATACGGCCGGGGTGTCCGCGGCATTGATCCACCCGCCCGGCTGGGACCCCGACAGCCTGATCGTCGCCGAGGCGGCGGTGATACACTATCCCGACCGCTTTGCCATTCTCGGCAATTTCCCGCCCGACAAGCCGGAAAGCCGTGAGCTGATCGCCGGCTGGAAGACCCGGCCGGGCATGCTCGGACTGCGCTGGGCCTTCACCCAGCCGCATCAGGCGAACTGGATGACCGACGGCACGATGGACTGGGTGTGGCCGGCCTGCGAGAAGGCGGGTATCCCGATCGCGCTGATGGCGTCGAACTTTCTGCCGCAGGTGGCGCAGATCGCCGAGCGCCACCCCGGCCTCAAGCTGATCATCGACCATCTCGGCCGCGCCCGCGGCGGGCAGGACGATGCCGCCTTTGCCAACATCGCGCAGGTCTGCGGCCTCGCGAAATTTCCCAACGTCGCGCTGAAGGCGACCGGGGCGGCCGGCGAATCGAGCCAACCCTATCCGTTCACCAACATCCACAAATACCTGAAGCAGCTATATGACGCGTTCGGTCCAACGCGCTATTTCTGGGGCACCGACATCACCCGCATGCCGGTCCCCTGGCATCAATGCGTGACCCTCTTTACCCAGGAATTGCCGTGGCTCAAAGGCAAGGACCTTGAGCTGGTCATGGGCCGCGCCGTGTGCGACTGGCTGGGGTGGCAGCTCGCGGGATGATCTCTGCCTTTCCGGCATTCGTCAGCGCGCTTGCGCTGTTGCTCTACGTCGCCACGTTTGCGGCGGCGGGGCGGGCGCGGCACCGCTTCGACGTCAAGGCGCCCTCGGTCACCGGCCCGCCCGAATTCGAGCGGGCATTGCGCGTGCAGCAGAACACGCTCGAGCAGCTGGTCTGGTTCATCCCGGCCTTGTGGCTGTTCGCGCTGTACGTGTCGGGCCCATGGGGCGGGTGGATCGGGTTGGTGTGGATCGCCGGGCGAGCCCATTACGCGGTCGCCTACACGCGCGACCCGGCGACGCGCGGCCCCGGCTTCCTCGTCGGCTTTGCCAGCGCCGGCCTGCTTCTGGCCGGGGCGCTGATCGGGATCCTCGCCGCGCTCCTTTGAGCCGGCTCAACTCTGGCCGAGCCAATCCTCCATCAGCCGGCGCGCGATCGAATCGCGGCGCGGCAGCCGGAAGCTGTCGTCATCGGTGTGCGACAGGAGCCAGTCCCGCTCGAACCAGCGGGCATCCTCAAGCTCGCCGGTATCGACGGTGATCGCGCTCGATGTCGCTTCCGCATAGAACCCCAGCATGATGTTGGCCGGGAACGGCCAGGGCTGCGACGAGTGGTAGTGGACCGCGCCGACCTCGATCGCGGTCTCTTCGCGCACCTCGCGGGCGACGGCATCTTCCAGGCTCTCGCCCGGCTCGACAAACCCCGCCAGCGTCGAATACATGCCCGGGACAAAATTCTTGTTGCGGCCGAGCAAGGCCCGCTCGCCATCGGTCACCAGCATGATGACCGCCGGGTCGGTGCGCGGAAAATGCATCGTGTTGCAGGCCGGGTCGGTGCAGCGCCGCATGTGCCCGGCTTCTTCGCTGCGCGTCGGGCTGCCGCACAGCCCGCAAAAGCGATGGCGCGAATGCCAGAACGCCATCGCGCGGGCAAGTGCCAGGAGCGCGCCCTCGCCGGGTTCGAGCCGGCCGGCGAGGTGGCGCAGATCGGCAAAGCGCACATCCGCTTGCGTGATGCCCGCTGCGGCGAGCACCGGCGAGCGCAGCATGTCGAGCGGCGCCTCGTGCGCCGACACGTCGAGCGCGAAATGCGGCCGCTCGTCGATGACGCCGAGAAAGACGACCTGCCCGTGGGCAAGGCGTTCGTCGACATCGGCATCGGAGAGGCCGCCGATCAGCGCGCCGACCGCATCGACGCTCAGCACGGCGGCGCGCGGCTCCCCGCCCCCGACCTCGATGACAAGGTTTTGGCTGCGCCATACCGGGACGAAGACGCTGGCGGGGTCAAGCACCCGGGCGCGGATCCAGTCGGGCTCGCGGCGACGCAGCCCGGCGCGCTCGAAACCCGGTGCGGCGTAATAGTTGGGCGATCGCATGCCGGCATGCTGGCATATTGCACCGCGCTGCGGCAAGCCGGCGCTGCCGGTCAGGTGTGCGTCTTCTTGACTCGCGTTCGGGCGAATTCGCCCCTAATCTTTGCCCGACCAAGGGTTTCGCTCGGCGGCCGGTGAGCGAGCGCCGGGGACGACGGAGGAAGATGATGGCGTTCGAGTTCGGCATGTTTCACGAGTTTCAACGAACCGCCGGGATGAGCGAGGAGGACGCTTTTGCGATCTCCTTCGAGCAGGTCGATGCCGCCGAGCGCTGGGGTCTCGATGCAATGTGGCTGGCCGAGATTCATGTCGCGCCGGAGCGCTCGGTGTGCTCCGCCCCGCTGACCCTGGCGAGCGCGATCGCCGCCCGCACCAAGCGGATGAAGATCGGCACCGCGGTGCAGGTCCTGCCATTGTGCCACCCGCTGCGGCTCGCCGAAGAGGTCGCGACGGTCGATCAGATCAGCCACGGCCGGCTGATCTTCGGGATCGGGCGCAGCGGTTTCCCACGCACCTATGAGGCCTACGGCGTGCCCTACGGCGAGAGCCGCGAGCGCTTTGGCGAGACGCTCGAAATCCTGAAAAAGGCGTGGACCGAGTCGCCGTTTTCCTACAAGGGCCAGTATTACAGCTTCGACAACGTGCGGGTGACGCCGCGGCCCTACCAGAAGCCCTGGCCGGAGATCCGCGTCGCCGCCAACAGCGCCGACACCTTCCCGCAGATCGCCAAGCTCGGCCATGCCGTGTTTGTCGCGGTGCGCCTCGGCACCCTCGAAGAACTCGAACCCAACATCACCGCCTACCGCCAAGCCTGGAAGGAAGCCGGGCATCCCGGCGAGGGCAAGGTGTTCCTGCGCGCCCCCGTTTATGTCGCCGAGACCGATCAGGCGGCGCGCGAGGAGCCCGAAGAAAGCATCATGTATTTCTACCGCTACCTCGGCGAGCGGCTCGAAGATTCGGCGACCCGCGCCGGGGTGCGCCAGGTCGAAGACCGCGCGGCGCGCGGCCGGCGATTGCAGACCATCAGCTACGAGGATGCGCTCAAGGAGAAGATCATCGTCGGCTCGCCCGAGCGGGTCGCCGACCGCCTCCAGGGCCTCAAGGAGCATCTCGGCCTCGACGGCATATTGTGCGAGATGAATTGCGGCACCAAGATCCCGCACGCCCAGGTCATGAAGTCGCTGCAATTGCTGTGCGAGAAGGTCAGCCCGCGGTTCAACTGACGGGGGCGGGGCGACCCGCTTGCCGCGCGCCGACATCCTCCACGCCGATTTCACGCCGACGCCGTACTGGTGGGAGGCGTACCGGCCGGTCGCCGGCGAGCTGGCCGTGGTGCCGAAGAAGGCGCGCGTCGCGATCGTCGGCGGCGGCTATGCCGGGCTCGCCGCCGCACTGGAATTTGCCAAAAACGGCATCGACGCGGTGGTGCTCGAACGCGGCGCGCTCGGCATCGGCGCCAGCACCCGTAACGGCGGCTCGGTCTCGGGCGGGGTCAATATCGGCAAGAGTTTTACGGGCCGCGCCGCCGTCGTTGATGGCGAGCGCAGCCATCGCCTGCTGTCGGACGGCGCCGATGCGTTCTCGCTGATCGAGCGGCTGATCGCGGACGAGGCGATCGACTGCTGCTGGCAAAAGCGCGGCCGCTTTGTCGGGGCGTGGACGCCGGCGCATTACGCCTATCAGGAAAAGCGGCTGGCCGGTCTCAACGACGATGCGCAATCCGGCGCCTACATGGTGCCGCGCGAACGCCAGCGCGAGGAGATCGCCAGCGACTATTACTATGGCGGCATGGTCGTCGAGCGCTCGGCCAGCCTCCATCCGGCGCTTTACTACAAGGGCCTGCTCGACGCCTGCCGGCATCGCGATGCCGCCATTTGTGCCGAGGCGGCGGTCGAAAACATTGCCGCGGAGGGCACTGGCTGGCGCGTCGCGACAAGCCGCGGCACGGTGCTGGCGGGCGACGTGGTGATCGCCACCAACGGCTATACCGGCACGCTGACCCCGGCCTTGCGCCGCCGCATCGTGCCGATCGCCAGCCACATCATCGCGACCGAGCCGCTCCCGCCCGATCTTGCCGCGTCGCTGATCCCGAAAGGGCGCTCGATCTCGGATACCAAGCGGGTGCTGTGCTACTACCGCCTGTCGCCCGACGGCACGCGCATGGTGTTCGGCGGCCGCGCCCGGTTTACCGCTTCGAACCCCGAGCTCTGCGCCCGGGTGCTCCACGGCTACATGACCGAGCGTTTCCCGCAGCTGAAGGGCGTGCGGATCACGCATGGCTGGACCGGCAACACCGCCTTCACATTGGATGCGCTGCCGCATATGGGCGAAGCGGGCGGCCTCCATTACTGCCTCGGCTGCAACGGCAGCGGCGTCGCGATGATGACCTATCTCGG
>DATLTH010000116.1:0-9622 GCA_035533695.1 Allostellaceae bacterium
CGCCGCGGCCCCTGCGCCGCGCTGTCGGGCCGGCCGGCGCCGACCAGGGTGAGGATCGCATCGACGACGCTGTCGCCGACCGGGATCCGCCGCACCAGGCGCTGCGCGGCGAGCAGCTCGTCGGCATTCAGCGCCGCGCGCGGCGGCTGCTCGGCGACGCCGGTGGTGGCGATCAGCATATGCCGCTCGGCCTCGCGATCGGGATAATCGACGTCGATCTGCAACAGGAAACGGTCGAGCTGGGCGTCGGGCAGCGGGTAGGTTCCCTCCTGCTCCAAGGGGTTCTGCGTCGCCAGCACATGAAACGGCCGGGGCAGCGGATGGTATTGCCCGGCGATCGACACCCTGCCCTCCTGCATCGCCTGCAACAATGCCGATTGGGTGCGCGGACTGGCGCGGTTGATCTCGTCGGCCATCAGCAGCTGGCAGAACACCGGCCCCCGGATGAAGCGAAACGAGCGCCGGCCGCTTTCGGCTTCCTCCAGCACCTCCGAGCCGAGGATGTCGGCCGGCATCAAATCGGGAGTGCACTGGATGCGTTTGTCGTCGAGCCCGAGCACCGTGCCCAGAGTTTCGACGAGCCGCGTCTTGGCGAGACCCGGCACGCCGATCAGCAGCGCATGACCGCCGGACAGAAGTGTTATCAACGCTTGCTCGACGACCTCGCCCTGGCCGAAGATAACTTCGCCGACGCGGTCGCGCACCAGGCCGAGGCGCGCGCCCAATGCCTCGACCTCGGCGACGATATCTCCGCGTGTTGACTGGACGGCATCGACCGATGTGGTTGCACTCACGCTATCCGATCCTTTTTTTCGCGCGGCATAGCCCGCGACACTGATGCAAAACCCCGGCTCCGGCAAACCCTCCGCAACATCGCCCGCAACACCGCCCGCCGGGCATCGGCCGCCGGCGGTCGAGCTGGGCGATCTCGATATGCGGATTGCGCGCGACGGCACCTGGTTTTATCGCGGGTCTCCGATCAACCGGATGCCGCTGGTCAAATTGTTCGCCTCCGTGCTGCGCCGCGAAGCCGACGGCAGCTACTGGCTGGTGACCCCGGCCGAACGCGGCCGGGTCGCGGTCGAGGACGCGCCATTCATCGCCGTCGCCGTCGATCGCGAAGGCGAAGGCCGCGATCAGCGGCTGATCTTCCGGACCAATCTGGACGAATTTGTGACGGCCGGGCCGGACCACAGGCTGCGCGTCGAGAATGCTGAAGACGGCACCCCCTCACCCTATATTGTGGTGCGTCTTGGGCTGGAGGCAAAACTGGCGCGCCCGGTGTTTTACGAATTGGTCGACCTCGGCAGCGAGGAACTGGTCGACGGCGAGAGCCAGTTCGGCGTGTGGAGCGGCGGCATGTTCTTTCGCCTCGGCGACCTCGATGACATCGACGCGGACTGAGGGCGCGATGCGCGAACTGATCATCGACCGTTTGTCGAGCCGAGAGATTGGAAGGCGCGGCTTCGGCGGCAGCGACGACCCGGAAGAGGCGGCGGCGTTTCGTCTTGCGCTGCGCCGCGATCCGGAGGTCGACCCGACCATGACAAGGGCGACCCGGCCGAGCACCGCGCTGCGGCCGGCGGCGGTGCTGGTGCCGCTGGTCGACCATGCGGCGGGGATGTCGGTCTTGCTGACCCAGCGGACGGCGCATCTGTCGGCGCACGCCGGACAGATCTCGTTTCCCGGCGGCAGCATCGAGGAACACGATGCCGACGCGGTCGCCGCGGCATTGCGCGAAACCGAGGAGGAGGTCGGGCTTGCGCGCGACCGGGTCAGCGTGATCGGCCGCCTCGACACCTACGTGACCGGCACCGGCTTCGAGATCACCCCGGTCGTCGGCATCGTCGCCCCGCCCTACAAGATGGCGATCGACCCGTTCGAGGTGGCCGAAGCGTTCGAGGTGCCGCTTGCCTTCATTCTCGACCGGCGCAACCATCAGCGCGTCGAGCGTGAATCGGCCGGCCAGCGGCGCTGCTTTTTCGTCCTGCCGTTCGAGGGACGCAACATCTGGGGCGCGACCGCCGGGATCCTGGTCAATCTGGCCGAGGTTTTGGCAGATTGATGGAGCCATGCTCCTGTTTGTGGTGATCGTCGGGTTCGGCACCTCGCAACCGGGCGACTACGTTCCGCCGCGCCTGGAGAACGGGCAGATCAGTCCCGGCCATATCGCACCGCCGCAGCGCAGTCCGTTGCGCAGCCCGTGACCCGGATCGCGCCGCCTCCCTGGATGCGGGAGCCCGCCACCCGCATGCTGCTCGACGCGCTGGCCGGCGCGGACATTGCGGTACGCTTTGTCGGCGGCTGCGTGCGCGATGCGCTGCTCGACCGGCCGAGCGAGGATATCGCCGATATCGACGTTGCGACGCCGGCCCGCCCCGAAGAGATCATCGCCGCGCTGGGCAAGGCCGCAATCAAGGTGGTGCCGACCGGCCTCGCCCACGGTACCGTGACCGCGGTGGTCAACGCCCCTGGGCCGCCGCGACACTTCGAGATCACCACCCTGCGCCGCGACGTCGAGACCTTCGGGCGGCATGCGCGGGTTGCCTTCGATGCCGATTGGAGCGAGGACGCCGCGCGCCGCGATTTCACGATCAACGCGATCTACCTCGATCCCGATGGCACATTGCATGACCCGGTCGGCGGGATGGCCGATCTCGCTGCCCGTCGCGTTCGCTTTGTCGGCGACCCGGCGACGCGGATCGCCGAGGATGTGTTGCGGGTGTTGCGCTATTACCGTTTCGAGGCGCGCTTCGGCGGCGGCAAAGGGGACGCCCCAGGGGACACCCGAGGCGACCCGGCGGCGCGCGCCGCCTGCCGCGCGGCGGCGACATCGTTGTCGAGGCTGTCGGCCGAGCGGGTCGCCGGCGAATTGATCCGGCTGCTTTCCGTCCCCGACCCCCTTCCGGCCCTGCGCATGATGGGCGAAGACGGCGTGCTGGCCGCGGTTTTGCCGGAGGCGACCCGACCGGATCGCCTCGCGAGGCTCATCCCTCTCGAACCGCTGGTCGACCCGCTGGTCGACCCGCTGCGCCGTCTCGCGGCGCTCGTCGCGGCCGATGCGGACGGCGCGGCGGCGATGGCCGAGCGGCTGCGGCTGGCGAACGCCCAGCGCGAGCGCATCGCGGGTCTGATGCCGCCGTGGCCGCTCGATCCGCACGGCGACAGCCGGGCAACGCGCCAGGCGCTCTACCGGCTCGGCGCCGAGCGCTGCCGCGACCTCGCGCTGCTGCTCGCGGCGGAAGGCGCGCTGGAGCGCAGCCGGCTCGCGGAATTCCTGGCTTTGGCCGCGGTGTGGCGGTCCCCACTCTTTCCGCTGACCGGGCACGACGTCGCCGCGCTCGGCGTCATGCCGGGGCCGGCGACCGGCGATCTGCTCGCCGCGGTGCGCGCCTGGTGGGCATCCGGCGATTTCGCCGCCGACCGCCGCGCCTGCCTCAAAAAGCTGCGGGAACTTGCCGGGCGGCGCGATGCGGCTCTATGAGCGCTGGCTCCTGCCGGGTCTGCTCGATCTGGCGATGCGCAACCGCGCGCTCGACCGCTTTCGCCGCCAGACGGTGGCATCGGCGCACGGCAAGGTGCTGGAGATCGGCGCGGGTTCCGGCCTCAACCTGGCGCTCTATGGCGCGGCGGTCGAGCGGGTCGTTGCGATCGATCCCTCGCCCGGGTTGCTGCACCGCGCCGGCGGGCGTATCGCCGACGCACGGGTGCCGGTGTCGCTGGTGCGGGCTTCCGCCGAACGCCTGCCCTTCGCCGCTTCGGCCTTCGATACGATCGTGATGACCTGGACGTTGTGCTCGATCCCCGATCCCGCCGCGGCATTGGCCGAGATGCGGCGCGTGCTGCGGCCGGGCGGCGTTCTGGCGTTTGTCGAGCATGGGCTGGCGCCGCAGCCCGGCATCGCGCGCTGGCAGCATCGGCTGACGCCCTATTGGAAACCGCTCGCCGGCGGCTGCCATCTCGACCGCGGCATCGACGCGTTGATCCGCGATGCCGGCTTCCGGCTCGATGCCCTCGACACCGGCTACATCCGCGGGCCGAAACCGTGGACGTTTATGTATCAGGGCCGCGCGACGGCGTGAGGCGGCCGCGTGTCGCGGCGCCGAACGCGCGCAGAAACGTCGCGACGGTGTTGGCCACCGCGACATCGAGCGCCGCGGCATCGGGGTAATCGAGGCGCAGCAGGCTGCGCAGATGGATTTCGCCGCGCGCCAGCGCGATGAACTGCTCGGCGGCGAGCCGCGCGTCGGAGAGGGCGAGCGAGCCGACCGCGGCGGCCTTGCGCATAAAGGTTTCGATCTGCACCCGCGTCTGTTCCGGCCCGGATGCCCAGAAGACCTCGCCGAGCGCCGGAAAGCGGCTCACCTCGCCGATGATGATGCGGTTGAGGGCGATCAACTCGGGCGACAGGATCAGATCGAGAAAGCGCGATGCAATCGTCGTCAGCGAGGGCGCGATGTCACGCGGATCGAGCGCCTCGGCCGAGAAGCCATGGAACCGGCGCTCGCTCAGATGCGCGACGACGGCGCCGAACAAATCCTCCTTGCGGATGAAGTGGGCGTAGACCGTCGCCTTGGAGACGCCGGCCCGGCGCGCGACCGCATCCATGCTGACGGCACCGAAACCGGCGGCAAGAAAGGCCGTTTCCGCGGCGGCGAGGATCGCCTCGGCCTTGCCGCGCAGCTCCCCGCGCCCCGTGCCAGGCTGCGGCATGCTCATCATTTCAGCCCTGCTATGTGCATTGTGCCGTCAAATGCGGCTAGCGGCGCTTTCCTGGGCAGATTAGATTGAACTGAACGGTTCAGTCTAGTTCGGCGTTGCCCATTCCCTATGCGCAAAATCGCGTTGCTCGCTATCGTGGTTGTCGTCCTGGTGCTCGGCATCACCGGCGGCTGGTATTGGTGGACCGTCTGGCGCTTTGTCCAATCCACCGACGACGCCTATGTCCAGAGCGACATCACGGTGATCAGCCCGAAGGTCGAGGGCTACATCAAAGAGGTCCGGGTCAGGAACAATCAGGCGGTTGCCGCGGGCCAGGTTTTGTTTGTCATCGACGACCAGGATTTCACCGCCAAGGTCGCGCAGGCCGAGGCGGCGGTGGCGACCGAAGAGGCCACCGTTGCAACCTATGCCAGCCGGCTCAAATTGCAGCAGGCGATGATCGAGGAAGCCGCCGCGACATTGCAATCGGCCGAGGCCGATCTGGACCGCACGCAGCTCGACTACAAGCGCTATGCCGCGCTGGTCACCGCCGATTTCGCCAGCCGGCAGCGCTTTGAGACGGCCGAAGCGGACAGCCGCAAGGCCGAAGCCGCCCGCGACAAGGCGCGCGCCGCGCTGGTCGCCGAGCAGACCCAGCTCACCGTGCTGGAATCGCAAAAGCAGGAGGAGGAGGCGCGGCTGCGGCAGGCCCGCGCCAGCCGGCAACTCGCGCGCAACGATCTCGACAACACGGTGATCCGCGCCCCGGTATCGGGCGTCGCCGGCAACCGCGCCGGCCAGCTCGGCCAGTATGTCAAGGCCGGGACCCAGCTCCTGTCGCTGGTGCCGCTGCCCGAGGTCTATGTCACCGCCAATTTCAAGGAAACCCAATTGACCCGGATGCGGCCGGGCCAGTCTGCCGAAATCTCGGTCGACGCCTACCCGGATCACCCGCTCCACGGCCGCATCGAGAGCTTTGCGCCGGCCAGCGGCGCCGAGTTCAGCCTGTTGCCGCCGGACAACGCGACCGGCAATTTCACCAAGATCGTGCAGCGCGTGCCGGTGCGCATCGCCCTGCCGGCGGATGATCCGCTGGCGCCTCTGCTGCGCCCCGGGCTGTCGGTCACGGTCACCGTCGATACCAGGTCGAAGGCGGATCGGGCAGCGATGGCGGCCGATCAGGCCGTGCCCCCCGCTGCGGCCGCCGCAACGCCGCGTTGATCCGATGACATTGGTCCCCTCGCTGCGGCGCGTCCGGGTCGCGCGCGATGAAGCCCGAGGCCGCGACGCCGGCGCGGTCGCACCACCGCGGCCGGACACGACCCGCACCCCGGCGCCGCCATCCGCTCCGGCCCCGACGCCGGCGCCCGGCGGACCCGCAGTGCAGCCGACCTTGCGCGACTGGTTCGGCGTGCTGGCGATGGTCACCGGGCTCTTCATGGCGATCATGGACGTCCAGATCGTCACCAGCTCGCTGACCCAGATCCAGGGCGGATTGTCGGCGAGCGCCGACGAGATCGCCTGGGTGCAGACGGCGTATCTGATCGCCGACGTCGTGATGGTGCCGATGTCCGGCATCCTGTCGCGGCTGGTGTCGACCCGCATCCTGTTCGTCAGCGCGACGCTCGGCTTCACCGCGGCGAGCGCGTTGTGCGCCACCTCGACCACCCTCAGCCAGATGATCGTCTATCGCGCGATGCAGGGTTTTTGCGGCGGCGCCATCACGCCCGGCGTCTTTCCGGTGGTCTACACGAAATTTCGCGGGCCGCAGCTGGCGACGCTGATGGTGATCATCTCGGTGATCCTCAACCTCTCCTCGACCCTCGGACCGACGATCGGCGGCTTCCTGACCGACACCTTCTCCTGGCACTGGCTGTTTCTGGTCAACATCCTGCCCGGCCTCGTGGTCGCCGCGACCGTCTGGGTGACGATCGACATCGACAAGCCCGATCTGTCGCTGCTGCGCTACTTCGACGTGATCGGACTGGCGTTGATGGCGACCTTTCTCGGCTGTTTCGAATACGCGCTCGAAGAAGGCCCGCGCTGGGACTGGCTCAACGACGACACGATCCGCGCCGCTGCCATCATCTCGGCGATCGCCGGCGTCTTTTTCTTCTGGCGGGTATTGAGTTGCCGCCAGCCGATCGTCGACGTGCGCGCCTACGTCAACCGCAATTTCGCGCTCGGCTCGTTCTATACGTTTGTGGTCGGCACCGGGATGTACGGCACGACGTACCTGGTGCCGCTGTTCCTGGCGCAGGTGCGCGGCTTCGACGCGATGCAGATCGGCGAGACCGTCGTCGTCGCCGGGGTGGCGCAAATGACGATGTCGCCGTTCAGCGCGATGATCGCCCGCAAGCTCGATCTGCGGATCATGCTGTCGATCGGCCTCGGCATGTTCGCCTACTCGATGTACCTGACCGCCTCGCTGACCAATCAGGCGAGCTTTCCCGAGCTCTTGGTGCCGCAGGCGGTGCGCGGCTTCTCGCTGATGTTCTGCTACCTGCCGGCCAATCTGATCGCGCTGAGCTCGGTGCCGGCCGACAAGCTGAAAAACGCCGCCGGACTCTACAACCTGACCCGCGACCTCGGCGGCGCGATCAGCCTGGCGACGATCGGCACGATCATGAACAACCGGCTGAATTTCCACTGGAACCGGCTGATCGAAGACATCAACCCGGCGCGTCCGGTGGTGCAGAATTTTATCGACGCGCAGACCAATCGGTTTGGTTCGCTGATCCCGGGCGACCCGCATCAGGCTGCGCTGCAGTTGCTCGCCAATCTGGTGCACCGCGAAGCGCTGGTGCTGACCTACAACGACGTGCTGTTGCTGCTCGGCGGCCTGTTCGCGTCTGCCCTGATGTTGATGCCGCTGGTGCGCCGCACCACCTCCCTGATGCGCTAGTACCCGCAATCACTGAACGTTGCCCGGTTCCTCCCCCGTTTACGGGGGAGGTGGCGAGCGCAGCGAGCCGGAGGGGGCGACGTCGCGAAGGCCCCCTCCACCATGCGACGCATGGTCCCCCTCCCCCGCCTTGCGGAGGAGGAACTGCTTCGCGCAGGCTGGCCGCCGCCGACCGATCTTGATACAAGGACGCGCCACAGGGAGGCGGGCGATGCGAATCGCGACGGTCGAGCGCAACACCAAGGAGACGCGGATCAAGGGCCGCGTCGATCTCGACGGCACCGGTGCGGCCGACATCGCCACCGGCATCGGCTTTCTCGACCATATGCTCGAACAGCTCGCCAAGCACAGCCTCATCGACCTGACATTGCACGCCAAGGGCGATTTGCACATCGACTTTCACCACACCACCGAGGACACCGGCTACGTTGTCGGCGGGGCGGTGTCGCAGGCCTTGGGCGACCGCGCCGGCATTCAGCGCTACGGCAATGCGGTGATCCCGTTCGACGAGACCTTGACCCGGGTCAGCCTCGACGCCTCGAACCGCCCCTACCTCGTGTGGAAGGTCGCCTTCTCGCGCCCGAAGCTCGGCGAGATGGACACCGAGTTGTTCAAGGAATGGTTCCAGGCCTTCGCGCAATCGGCCGGGCTGACGTTGCACGTCGAGAACATCTACGGCGACAACAACCACCACATCGTCGAATCCTGCTTCAAGGGCCTGGCGCGCGCGTTGCGGCAGGCGATCGAGATCGACCCGCGCCGCGCCGGTGCCGTCCCCTCGACCAAGGGCACCCTCGGCGGCAGCCTGGAATAGCTCGGCTGGTATGACCACCGCGATCATCGATTACGGCTCGGGCAATTTGCGTTCGGCGGCGAAGGCTTTCGAGCGCGCCGCCGCCGAGCACGGCATCGCCGGCGCCATTCTGGTGACCAGCCGGCCGGAAGAGGTCGCCGCGGCCGAGCGTATCGTCCTTCCGGGCGTCGGCGCCTTTGCCGATTGCCGCCATGGCCTGGCATCGGTTCCCGGCCTCGAAGCCGCGCTGTGCGAGGCGGTCGAACGGCGCGGCCGGCCGTTTCTCGGCATTTGCGTCGGGATGCAGCTGATGGCCGAGCGCGGGCGCGAGTTCGAGACGGTCGAGGGGCTGGGCTGGGTTCGCGGCGAGGTCGTCGCAATCGACCCAGCCGGCGCGCCCGGCGATCCCCGACTCAAGATCCCCCACATGGGCTGGAACGAGCTTCTGCCGCGCAGCGCGCACCCGGTGATGGCGGGATTGCCGAAAGGCACGCACGTCTATTTCGTGCACAGCTATCATCTGCGGCCGGCCGACAACGCCGACCTGATCGCCGAGACCGAATACGGCAGCCCGCTTGCCGCCGTCGTCGGGCATGACAATGTGATCGGCACGCAATTTCATCCAGAAAAGAGCCAGATGGCCGGGCTGCGGCTGATCGCGAACTTTCTGCAATGGCGCCCATGAGCGGCGACGGGAGCCTTGCCGGGCCGGCCGGCCGGATCACGATCGAGCGCCTGATCCACTACAGCGGCACCGATCTCGACGACATCTGCGAGGCGACCGAGAGCGCGATCGCCGAAGGCGGCGGCTTCGGATGGCTCAAGGTGCCCCCGCGCCAGCTGTTGGAGAATTACTGGCGGGGCATGCTGCTGGTGCCGGAGCGGCGGCTCGTCGTCGGAAGGCTCGACGGGGTCATCGCCGGCTCGGTGCAACTGGCGCGGGCGCCGCGCAACAACGAGGCGCAGGCCTTCGCCGGCACGCTCAGCAGCGCCTTTGTCGCGCCCTGGGCGCGCAGCCGCGGCATCGCCCGCGGCGTCATCATCGAAGCGGAGCGGCTCGCCCGCGAACTCGGGCTGGTGGTCCTCAACCTCGATCTGCGCGACACCCAGCATGCCGCGATCGGGCTCTATGAAAGCCTCGGCTACCTGCGCTGGGGCACCCATCCCGTTTACGCCCAGGTCGAGGGCCGCATCGTCCCCGGCCATTACTATTACAAGCGGAT
>DATLTH010000117.1:0-3210 GCA_035533695.1 Allostellaceae bacterium
CGTCAACCCAATCGGTTGATATCCTGGCCGGCGGCGGAGGGTCCCTGCGTGGTCTCAGGAACAACGACAAGGTTGCGCCGAGGAACGAACCCGCTCGCACGAGGGGGGCGGGACGCTCGGCAACGGGTCAGATGCGCCGACAGATCATTCCTCGGGAACTTCGGCTTTGACAGCCCTGCGACGAAGCGGCCGGCAACATGGGAATCCACAAAGCCAAGCCTTACCCAATGAACTACACGCTTCCATCAACGATGACTTCAAGCAGTACTGGCTCGCGCGCGCCGAGAGCGTCGCCGTAAACGGCCTTGAATTCATCCGCGGTGTCGACCCGATGAGCCTGCATGCCGAGGCTGCGCGCGAGCGCGGCGAACGCGATCGGCGGATTTACGAAATCCATCCCGATAAAGCGGTCGGTGCTGTGAAACAGCTTCAGCCGCTGTTTGATGATGCGGTAGCCGCCATTGTTGAAGATGACGAAGGTTATCGGCAATTTCTGGTGAGCCGCGGTCCATAGCGCCTGGATCGAATACATGGCGCTGCCGTCACCAAGCAGGGCGACGACCTTGCGCTCCGGCTGCGCGAGTTGGATGCCCACCGCGGCGGCAATGCCCCAGCCGATACCGCCGCTGACATTGCCGAAATACGCGTGGCGGTCGCGCAGATGCATGAAGGTTGCGAGACTCGCTGCCGTCGTCAGGGCCTCATCGACGACTATGGCGTCTGGCGGCAGCAGATCGGTGATCGTCAGCATCAGCCATTCTGGATCGATCGGACGATCGGCTGCTTTGGCTCGCGCAGCCTCAGCGCGGGTCTTGCGGTTCGCGGCCCAGTTGCGCCCGGCGAGCGCCGTAAGCGCCTGCGTGGCTCGCTCATGCTGCGTCGCACCGCCAAGGTCGGCGACGAGCGGCGTGAGCACGCGCAGCGTCTCTTTGACATCGGCTCGGATGGCGATTTCCGCCGGGTAGGTCTTGCCCATCTCCCAGTCGTTCAGCCCGATCTGGATGACCGACATATGCGGCGGCAGCGCGTCGATCTCGCTGTAGACCGACATGCGCAGGAAATCGGAGCCGAGGCTGATTACCGTGTCGTAGGGATCGAGACGGGAACGCACGGTTTTCTGGTCTCGCGACAGCGGGCCGAGATAGGCCGCATGGTCGGTCGGGAAGTGCGCTCCCTGCAGCACCGTCTGGTCATAGACCGGGCAACCCATTACCTCGGCGAAGCGGGCGGCCTCGGCAAAGGCGTCGCTCCGGACGATCTCGTGACCGGCGATAATGACCGGCCGCTGCGCGCTGAGCAGCCGCTCGGCCAGGACGCGCAGGCTTTCCTCCGATGGCCGCACGCGCGTGTCGACACGCGTCGCCTGCCCCAGATCGATCACCCCGAACGCGTTCAGGATGTCTCCCGGCAGGGAGATAAAGACGGGGCCTGTCGGGGGCGTCGTTGCGATTTTTGCGGCGCGGTGGACGATGCGGGGCAGGTCTTCCAGCCGCGTCACCTCGGTCGCCCATTTCACGACCGGCGTCGCGATCGGCACCAGCGGCGCGTAGAGCAGCGGCTCAGTCAGCCCGTGCCCCTGCTCCTGCTGACCGGCAGTGATAATCAGCGGGGTGCCGGAATTGAACGCCGTGAACAATGAGCCCATCGCGTTTCCCAGCCCCGGCGCGACATGCACGTTGCACGCAACCAGCTCGTCGGAGGCGCGGGCGTAGCCGTCGGCCATGGCGACGACAATCGCCTCCTGCAGGCCGAGCACGTAGTGCATGTCCGGATAATCGGCGAGCGCATGCATGATCGGGAGTTCGGTGGTTCCCGGATTGCCGAAGAGATGGGTTACGCCCTCGGATTGCAGCAATTCGATAAAGGCGCTGCGGCCGCTGATCGTGTTCGGCGCTGAAAGAGATATCATCTGGCCTGCTCGATGAAGCTGTTTGGTGCCCTAACGTTGCGCCACCCGCGCCGCCGCGACAATGGCCGGCAGTCCGGAGCTGCGCCGATGTTGATCCGGCTGCATCGCGCCGATTCCAGCCGTTCGCGGGAGCGTAATCGAACCGCGAGGTTCGACCTACAGGGAGGTTCGGCCCTTGATTGCTAGGCTGGCGACCAATCCGGTAGCCGCACAACACAAAAACGCGCTGCCTGCGATATCGAGAATTCAAAAATGGCGTGATCACGATCGAATTTCCTTGAACACTCGCGTGATGAAACCGAAGATTACAAAAAATACTCTGCAAGTGATGCGAGGCGCGCGCGGGGAGAACACGGATGACAGAGATCGGGGTAGTTTCGGAAAAAATTCGCGCAATATCCGGCGAATTCGCCGCGGATCGCCGCGAACGCCAGCGACGACGCGAGTTGGCACCCGCGGATTTCGCCCGGTTGCGAGAGGCAGGCTTCCCGCTGACCGGGGTTCCGGTTGACCAGGGCGGAGTCTGGGAAAGCCTATCCCGCTCGGCGCGGCCGATCTGCGACATGCTGCGGGTTCTCGCGCACGGCGATTCCTCGGTCGCGCTGGTCTGCGCCATGCACCCGAGCGTGCTGAATTTCTGGATTGCCACGCCGGAGGTGCCGGCGCCGTTTGCCAAGGCCTGGGAGGAGCAGCGGCGTTCGATTTTCGGGAGTGTATGCGAGGGCGCCTGGTGGGGAACCATCGCCTCCGAGCCCGGTGCCTCGGGCGACCTCAGCAAGTCCAAGGCCACGGCACGACGCGAGCCGTCCGACGGCGGCTATCGGCTCAGCGGACAAAAGAATATGGGGAGCGGGTCCGGCATCACCTCGTTCATGATCACGGTCGCCATACCGGAAGGGGAGGCCACGCCGGACCTGTTCGTCCTGGACATGCTCAAGGTGCCGTGGGACGGCTCGGCCGGAGTGACCTTGACGGCCGCATGGGATGGTCAGGGAATGACCGCCACCCAAAGCCACGCGATGTCATTCAAGGATTATCCGGCCACGCGGATCGCCTGGCCGGGCCAGCTTGCGTCCATCATCGGAGCCCTCGGTGGGCTCGTTCAGTGCTGCTTCACTGCCGTCATTGTCGGCGTGGCTGAAATAGCGCTCGATACGGCGCGCGAACAGGTGGCCCGACGGCGGGACGAACTGCGCGCCTATGAGCGGCTGGAATGGGCGAGGGCCGAACTGGAGGGCTGGCTGATCGCGCAGGCCTATGAAGGGATGCTCAGAGCAATCGAGGAGGGGCGCGACGACGCC
>DATLTH010000118.1:0-3183 GCA_035533695.1 Allostellaceae bacterium
CTATTTCCTGCCGGCTTCCAACCGCGCATTCAAGGATCTGCAATTCGAGATCCGCAATCGCTTCGTATCGGCCCTGATCCAGGAAGGCACGTTTACCAACATCTCCGACAAGCTGACGATCTATGCGGCGCGGCGCGACGAACGCGGCGAGTTTATCGGTCTGATGATCAATGACGACCGCGACCCGCAGCAGGCGGTCACGATCCTGGCCGAACGGGGCGCCGTCGCCGACACGCCGCAAGGCTCCCGCATCATCATGGTGAACGGCAGCCGGCAACGCTACAACCGCGCGACCGGCAAGCTTTCGGTGTTGACGTTCGATCGCTATACGCTTGATCTCAGCACGCTGCGCGACGCACCCGGCGTGCGCTTCCGCGATGCCCAGGAGCGTTTTCTCGGCGAATTGTTCTGGCCGGCGCAAAAATTGGACCCGACGACACGCGAAAGCTTTCTGATCGAGGGCCACCACCGTCTGATCGTTCCGCTTTCCGTCTTCGGTTTTGTGATGATCCCGCTTGCCTGCCTGTTGCCCGGCCAGTTCAATCGCCGAGGTCAGCTGCGCCGGGTGCTGCTCGCCGTTGCGATCGCCTTTGTCTGCCAGGCGCTCGATCTCGGCATCCGCAACCTGGCCGGACGCAGCGCCGCGGCGATCCCGCTGATGTATCTGATCGATCTCTTGCCGGCGGCGCTGGGGTTTGGAATCCTGCTGTACGGCAGGATCAGGCTCGACTTCTGGCGGCTTGCGCCGGCCGTGCGATAGACGACCGCGATCGGGGGGCGGTATCCGGTGCATCTGGCGAGGACCCTTTCCGCCTATATCGCCCGGCAGTTCTTCGCGTGGTTCTGCGGCGTGTTCGGCACGATGGTCAGCGTGACCTTTTTGCTCGACTACATCGAGCTGACCCGGCGGGCTGGAATGCGCCCTCAGGCCACCTGGGGCATCCTGTTGGAAATGGCCGCGTTGAAGCTGCCGGAGACGGCGCAGGACGTGTTGCCGTTCGCGGTTCTGTTCGGCACGATGCTCGCCTTCTGGCGTCTCACCCGCAACAACGAGCTTGTCGTCGCGCGCGCCGCGGGAGTTTCGGCGTGGGGCTTCCTGACCCCGGCGCTTGTCGTCGCATTGCTGGTCGGGGTTGTCGCGGTCACGCTGTTCAACCCGATCGCGTCGGCCATGGAAGCCAGCTACGAGAAGCTGGACAACCGCATCCTGCGCCAGATGGGTGACCCGATGAGCCTGTCGAATGCCGGTCTGTGGCTCCGTCAGGGCGATGCGAGCGGCGGCGAGATCATCATCCACGGCGACCGGCTGCCCTCGCGGCGATTGTCGCTGCGCAATGTCAGCGCGTTTTTTTTGAACCGCCGCGACGAGTTCACCGCGCGCGTCGAGGCGCAGACGGCGCGGCTTGACGACGGATTCTGGATGATCGAGGCGGGGCAGCGCTTCCGCCCCGGCCAGCCGCCCGAACTGTTCAGCGATTTGAGGGTGCCGACAAGCCTGACCACCAGCAAGATCGAGGAAAGCCTGGCATCGCCCGATACCATCTCGTTCTGGGAATTGCCCGGTTTTATCGCGCTGCTCGAGCGATCCGGCTTCTCGGCGCAGCGCCATCGCCTTCACTTCAACGTTCTGCTGGCGCGACCCTTTCTGCTGGCGGCGATGGTCCTCGTCGCGGCGACCTTCAGTTTGCGCATGCACCGGCGCGGCGGTGCCATGATGCTGGTGGTCAGCGGGGTCGCAACCGGGTTTCTCTTGTATTTCCTCTCGGATATCGTGTTCGCCTTGGGTTTGTCGGGCAAGATCCCCGTGCTGCTCGCCGCCTGGACCCCGGTCGGGGTAAGCATGATCTTCGGAACCTCGATGCTGCTCCACCTCGAAGACGGATGAACGATTTTTCCCAACCTCGACGATCGCGGTGGCGCCGCGCGGGTCTCGTCCTCGGCGGCGCGATCATGGCGCTGTTGCTTGCCGCCGCACCGGGCGTCGCGGAGCAGACACTTCATCGGCGCAGCGCGGGCGACAAGAACGCGCCGGTCGTGTTCCAGGCCGACGAGGTGCAATATGACGACCAGCTTTCCCTCACCATCGCCAAGGGCCATGTCGAAATCTCGCAAGCCGGCGAAGTTCTGCTCGCCGACACGGTGAGCTACAACCAGCGCACCGGAACGATCACGGCGTCCGGCCATGTGAGTTTGTTGATGCCGACCGGCGAGGTCGTCTTCGGCGACTTCATGGAGTTGCACGATCAGATGAACAACGCATTCGTGCAGAACGTGCGAATGTTGTTGGCCGACCGGTCGCGGCTCGCCGCCAATGCCGCGCGGCGCATCAATGGCAACCGCATCGAATTACGCCGCGGCGTCTATTCCCCTTGCGATCTGTGCAAAGACAATCCGAGTGCGCCGCCGGCGTGGCAGTTCAAGGCGCGCGAGATCAGCGACGACCGGCAGCTGAAGCTGATCGAGATGCGCGATGCGGTACTCGAAATCGACGGCCTTCCGGTCTTTTACACGCCCTATCTCTCGGAACCCGACCCGTCGGTCAAGCGGGCGAGCGGGTTTCTGATGCCGAGTTTCGGCAATTCGAACACCGTCGGGTTTCACGTCTCGCTGCCCTATTTCTTCGTCCTGGGGCCGGACAAGGACCTGACCCTGGCGCCCCGCTTCACCACCCGGGCGGGGGAACTGCTTGCCGGCGAGTACCGGCAACGCTTCGGCAACGGCATGCTCGACGCTCTCGGCAGCATCAATTACAGCAATGCCGGCTCCCTCGGCAATCCGGACACCGGAAGCCAGTGGCGCGGCCACGTCAACGCCAGCGGGGTCTGGGACATCAACGATACCTACCGGACCGGCTTTCAGCTGCAGCGCGTGTCCGACCAGACCTACCTGCTGCGGTTCGGTTTCGGCAACCCGCTGCTCAACTCGATGATCAGCCGCGCCTATCTCGAGGGGTTCGAACCGCGCGCCGCGACCGACGTCAACGCCTACATGTTCCAGCCATTGGTGCCCGGTCTTGGGGATTCGACCCAGCCGATCGTCCTTCCGGTGGTCAACCGCGCCTGGCAGAGCGAGCCCGACCAGTTCGGCGGCGTGTGGAAGCTCAACGCCAACCTGCTCAATATCGCCCGCGAGGTCGGCACCCAGACGCGCCGGCTGTCGCTCGGCGGCGAATGGGACAGGACG
>DATLTH010000119.1:0-5010 GCA_035533695.1 Allostellaceae bacterium
CTGCGGCAGCGCGGAGGCGTCGTCTTCCAGCGCCGCCTCGAGCGCGAGGCAATCGTCGAGCCAATCGAGTTCGACAATGACCTGCGCCAGACGATCGGCATCGGCCAGGCTCTTGCGCGCATCGGCCGCTCGGCCCGGCATGGCGGCGGCCGGCGGGCCGGCGCGATCGATTTCCGCCCGCCACGCCGCGCCGATGCGCGCCTTGATCCGATCGACCTGATCCGGGCTGTAACGCCGCGCATTGGCCGGCCGGTGAATAAAGGCCCAGGCAGCGCGGATGTGGCGCTCGGTATCGAGCGGATAGCGCTTGCGGCCATCCGCCTGGTAGCCCGGATCCGCATAATCGACGCTGCCGGCGGCGCTGTCGCCCGTATTGCTGTGGCTTTCTGCCGGCTGCCGAGCCGCGGATGCGCTGGTGCCGACACCGTCTCCTGCCGCAGCGTCCGTGGCGAGCTTCCAGCAGTCGAACACCGCATCGGGGTTGGCCGGGCGGTCGACCACCGAGATTTCGGTCAGCACCAGGCCGGTGATCGTCGTGCGATCGGACAGATCGCGGGCGGTGACCCGGCCGCCGATCGAGAAGCCCTTGTAGACGCCCTCGACAACCTTTCGCCAGGCATCGTCGTCGACGATTTTGGCGCCGATATAGAGGCCTCGTTCGTCGATCCCGGCCTCCCGGGCGACGCCGATGGCGGAGTTCTGGTGCATCTCGCGGATGTTGGCGAAGCGCATGTAGTCATCGAGCGCCGCGGCCAGCGCGTCGCGCGAGACGGTCTCGCCTTGGTCGTCCACGGCCTCGGTCGAGGCATAGCCCCACACCATCCGCTGCTCGCCATCGACCTTGGCGATCGGCCAGTAGAAGCGCATCGAAAATCTCCCCGGCTGGTGCCGTTGATGAAAATGCCGCATGTCGGATTGCAGGATGAAATCCCCCGCGGGGGGCGTTCGCATCCTCACTGCACGCATCGGTAGGCGACCTTCAGGCCGCCGATCGAGGCCGAGGCGGCGATGATGAATGAGGCGGTGGTCGGCGCCGCACTCAGCGAGACGATCGCGCTCCCGGTGCCGATGCCGGCGACGACGCATTTCGGAGCGCTCGCCCAGGTCTGCCCGAACGGCAGGGTGCACGCCGTCACGGTGCCGGTGCCGACCGTGATGATGCGGGCGTTGTCGGTGCCGCTGACCGATGGGCTGCTGCCGCAGCTGGTCGGCGCGAGGGCGGCGGTGTCGAGGTCCTGTTCGTGGCTGCCGAAGAGGATCGTGCCGTTGCCCTTGGCAAGGAGGCGGCAACTGATGTTGGTGTCGCTGCCGATGCATTCAAAGTATGGCGCCTGGCCGGCGACGTTGGCGAGCGCCGCAATATAGTTGGCGGCGCTCGCGGTGTTGCTGGCGGCGAACTGCCAGCTGCCGTCGCTGCCCAGCACGTTGAACCCGCCATAGACGTAGCATTGATCGATCGCGCCGGGGTTGCCCTGCACGCACAACCGCGCGCCGTGCGGCGTGTTCAGCAAAACCCGGTTGGCCTGCGTCGCGATCGTGTTGGCGTCGAACCCGACGATGTCGACGTCGTTGGTGCTCAGGGCGACGTTGATGCCGGTGCCGGTGGTATTGGTGTCGAGGCCGCCGACGATGTTGACATCGCCCGCCTCGACATCGATGCAGGTCGCGATCGGGGTATCGCACACCATGCCGTAGACGCGCTGCTTGACGCTGCTGATCAACAGGCCGGTGCCGCCGGCGCCGGCACTTCCCCAGCAATGGCCGCCGCGCAGCTCGGTATCGAACCCGGCGGTGTCGATCCAGATGCCGGCGGTCAGCGTGTCGACGCATGAGACGCCGCTGATCTTGTTATCGGTGCTGTTGACGATCAGCCCGTAATTCGGGAAGTCGTTGCCGGGATAGAAGGCCGGGTCGTTGTAGGTGCGCACATCAGTGATTTGGGCGGTGTTGCAACCAGCGGTGTTGCCGGCTGCATCGCCGTATACAGCCCCGCTGTCGGTGCCGGCGTTGTAGAAGCCGACATTCTGGTCGTGGCGAAAGCTGGCGCACGACAGATAGCCGACATCGGTCACGAGCTTTGCGCCATCGAAGCCGATGTCGCGCATCACGCCGCCGCGCAGGAAGGTGCTGCCGCGATGCACCAGGTAGGGCATCGCAGCGAGCGCCACGACCTGCGAGCGGTCACGCCCGGCGCCGACAAACATCGTGTTGAGCGAGTTCGGAAACAGTTCGATCGCCGACGCCGCGCCCCAATAGCCGCCCGCAGCCGGCGGCAGGTAGCAATAGCTCTGCGTCGCACCGGCGGCGACGCTCGCCGAGAGGCAGGCATTGATCGCCGCGCTGTCGTCGTGGCCGAAGGTGACCGGCTCCGAAACCCCGGCGAGCGTCTGCCCGGCCGCGTTGCCCATCGTCACGTGGCTCGACGAGATATAGGCCGCGATCGTCGTCACCAAGGGCGTCGTCGCGCTCGCGCCGGCATTGTTGACCACCAGGATCTTGCCGACATCGCCGGCGGCAAACGGGGCGCAGCCGCTGACCGACAGATCGGTGCTGGCCGCCGTCATGGTCACCGTGCACGTCGCCCGCTGGGTGTCGCCGACCCCGCCGAACTGGTAGGGCGTGTAGACCTTCGCCACGCCGAGGTTGTTGAGGGCATTGGGTAATGCGGCATTACCGGCGTCGGCTGCCATTCCGGCCGGCTGGCTGACGCGCGCCGTAGCCGGAAGCGGCGGCAATACGAGCGCCAGTGCCGCGGCGAGCAGAAGCTGACAATGCCTGCTTGACAGCCTGGTCATGCTTACCAACTCCTCGCTGCCATCTGACAGGTCGGGGAACTCGAATAGATGCGGATGCGCCCGGTGTGCGGCATGCTTGACATATCGAGCGCTCCCCCCTGGCCGCCGTTGCTGCTGGGGCCGGCGAGAACAACGATCGTCGGCGTCACCGTCCCGGCCTGGTCGTCGAACGCGACCGTCAGGCCGGCGGTGCATTGCGCCTCGATGAAATAGCCGCGCCGCGGTGAATTCGCCGCCGGGATGGTCGCGAGCAAGCTCAACCCGGCCAGCGACGGGGGGTTGGCGCTGGCATCGCTGCCACTGACCCCGGCCGAAGCCATCGGCTCGCTGGCGCCGAGTTGGCGATAGGTCGGCAATTCGACGCCGCTGCTTTGTGCCGATGCGGCGCCGATCGGGCCCGCGGCGAGGATGGTTGCGGCGCCGAAGGCATATGACAGCAACGCCGCCCGGAGGCGGCGTGGAACGATGGTCATGGCAAGCCTGCCGTCAGTTACGGAGGGGTTTGCGAGCACAAGGGCGCCGCAGAGCGCCGTTCGGCAAAATTTGCATTTGCCGCCGATCATTTCGCGGTTGCCGTGGCGCCGGCCGGTGCGGCGAGATCGCCGCCGGGCAGCGGATCGAGGCCGAGCGCGGCCCGCGCCTCGTTGACCGTGTAGATGCCGTCGCGGACGTAGAGGTCCAGCATCTTGGCCTGCTCGGCCGCGTCGACCACGCGGCGGTCGAGCCAGGCGAATTCGAGGTCGGCCTGCCCCATGCGGTCTTGGATCACATGGTCGGCGAGGCGCTTGACCCAGCCCATCAGCGGCGCCAGACCTTCATCAAGCGCGGCCTCCTGCGCGGTCTCGGCGGTGGCGCGGTTGACCTGGCGGGTGAAGGCGGTAGACGGCAGCGAGAAGGCGTAGCACACGATGCGCGCCAGCCACTCGTCGAACTCGTCCTTGTAGGGCGCTTCCTTGAACGGCTGGTAGTGCGTGCCGGCGGGCGCCCACACCAGACGCGAGCGCGCCCCGGTATTGCCCGCCAGCACGCTGTCAAACCATTCCTGGAACTGCCGGATCTGCTCGACGTTCCAGCCATCCGGCGCGTTCAAGAGGCCGGGCGGGACGTTGCCCTCGGTGAAATGCTGTAGCTGCATCGCCTGGCGGCGCAAGGCGATGTTGATCGTGACGATGATCTGCTCGACCGGGCTGAAACCGTAGGCCTTGTGCGGACGCGGGTTGCGCGGCAGATAGAGAAGCTCGTCGCTGGTCAACAATTTCCACGGCCGGCCGTGGATGATCTGCTCGAACGCCGGGGCCGGCGGCCGGGGACGCCGGCCGGTTTCGTCGAACAACAGCTTGATCGTCGCGCCGTCGACGACATCGAGCGCGACGATGTCGCCGCCGCGGTTGCGGCGCAATTCGAGCGTCGGCGCATCAAGCACCAGCATGTCTTCGAGCAGTTCGCGCAGCCAGCTGGCAAACGGCCGCTCGCCGTCCGGGCATCGCCAGAATTGCGCGAGGCGCGCGGCGCGCGCCCGCACCTCTGCGGCGGCCTGCCGGGTGGTGCGCGGCTTGATCGTCCAGTCGAGCCGTTCGAGCTGGTCCTTGCGGGTCTCGATCGCCAGGCGGGTGATGTCGTGCGCATCGGCCAGCGCGCGCAATTCGTCGAACGACACCGCCTCGTAGGCGCGCGGCGTGTAGATCGTGTTGACGCCGACCGGAAAGTCCCACAGGCGCAGCCGTTCCGGCTCTGGCGGCAGCAGCGGATAGCCGGGCGAGAAGATGCCCTGGTCGGGCTGGAACACGGTTTGGAACTGTGCTTCGAGCCCCTGCTGGCCCCAGCTGTAGGAAGGGGTCAAGGGCATGCGCGTACCACCTTGAGGAGGCATCAGAAACTGCTCCAGGCTGTCCGCTTCCAGGTATTGGCTGCGGTGCAGGCGTAAAGGTAGCTGGCGTCGAACTCGATCTGTCCGGTCTGGCAGGCGGCCGTGCTCGATGCCGGGGTGCCGATCGCCGGGAACATGCCGTTTGCCGATGCGGTTGCCGGCGTCGCCGACATGATCCGGAAGTTCGTGCCGTCGAACTGCACCGTCACCAGCTCGTAGTTTCCGCCATAGAGCGTCAGCGCGGTTTGCGCGCCGCGCGTGCCGGGAATGAGGATGTTGCCGCCGCTCGTCGCGTTGACCTGCAGGCTCAGCGTCTTGTTGTTGTCGGAGGCGAAGCTCATCGACCAT
>DATLTH010000120.1:0-3929 GCA_035533695.1 Allostellaceae bacterium
CCAGTGTGGACGGCAGGAAGCATGGACGACGGTTGATCTGGCTCTTATCCGCGGGTTGGTGCCGCATGACCAAGGTTCGTCGCGGGGCTTCCTCTGTCTAGCGAACGCGCGTCGGCATCAAGCCTGCACTAACCCGGATCGAGGGTTCCCCAACCTCCCCATCCTGCCGTCCGCACTGGGCGTCGAAGATATTCTCGCTATGGCCGTGTCACCTCCTTGGCTGCCAAGCCCTTCCGTGCCGTGTCGCTGTCAGGCGAACTTGGGCTCGACCATACGGGCGATCGCCCAGATGAATCCGACCAGTTCACGGGCGATCGCCACGACCACCTTGGGTGCCGGCTTGCGGGCAGCTATGAGCTTGCGGTAGCGCGCCGAGAGCCGCACCTGCGCCTTCCAGGCCACGTTACGGATCGGCTCGGGCAGAGCCTTCTGCCGGTCACGGATGATCTGCGTCACCCGAGCTGGGAACCGGTAGGTCCAGGCCGCTTCGACCAGGCAGGTTCGTGCCAGCACGTTGCCGGTCTTGGTGATCGAGCCGCGTCGGATCGTGGCGCCACTCGAATGCTCGGACGGGTTCAGTCCCAGATAGGCCATCAGCGGGCGCGGGCTGTCGAACCGACCGAAGCAGCCAACCTCGGCGACAATCACCGCGGCAACGATCAACGACACGCCGCGCAACGCCTGGATTGCCTGAACCACCGGCGCCAGAGACCATTGCGGCACCAGCTCGAGGATCGCTTGCTTCAGCCGATCGCACAACGCCTCGGCCCGCTCGATCCGGGCAAGCATCTCCTCGTGCGCCAGATGCTGAGCCGGATGCGCGAAGACGAGCTCCCCCAGCCAGCGGCGATGCATCTTGGTCCAATGGCCATAGGGTGCGTCCAGGCCGTGGCGGAGCAGAAAGCTCAGCAACTGCTGGCGCGTCTTGCGCAGGTCGCGCATCGCCTGCGCTCGCAGCCGCACCAAATCCCTCATCGCCTCGTGCGCTTCGTCCGGGACCCAAACCGCCGTCAGCTGCCCGGCCCGCAGCGTCTGTGCCAGCATCATCGCGTCGCGCCGGTCGACGCCGCGGAGGCGGCGAGCCGTGCTAAATCCGAATTTCTCGCCAACATGTCGCACGAGATCCGCACCCCGATGAACGGGATCATCGGGATGAACGAGCTTTTGTTGCGAAGCCGACTCACCGAAGAGCAAAAGGAGTGTGCGATCGCTGTGCGCGACAGTGCCGAGGCTCTGTTGACCGTGATCAACGACATCCTCGACATCTCGAAACTCGAGGCCGGCAAGGTCGAGATCGAACTGATGGATTTCGATCTGGTCGATCTCGTCGAAGCGGCGATCGGCCTGTTTGGTCCGAAGGTGAATGAAAAGGGCATCGACCTCGGCGTCTTGATCGAGCCGGCCGCGCGGGCAGGCTTTCACGGCGACTCGACTAGGCTGCGTCAGATCCTGCTCAATCTCATCGGCAACGCCATCAAATTCACCGACCAGGGCGGCGTGTCCGTGGAGGTCGGGATGCTGCCGCCCGACGGCAGCGGGTTCCCACGGCTGCGCTTCGTCGTTACCGATAGCGGAATCGGCATGTCGGAAGAGGTACAGGCGAATTTGTTCCAGAAATTCAGCCAGGCGGATGGCTCGATCACTCGCCGGTTTGGCGGCACCGGGTTGGGCCTAGCGATCGTCAAGCAGCTCGTCGAGCTGATGGGGGGCGAGATCGGCGTCGACAGCGCCCTCGGCCGCGGCAGCCGGTTCTGGTTCGAAATTCCGCTGGCACCGGCGGCCAATCCGACGATCGGCCGCCGGGCGCTTCCGGAAAAATTCGCGCAGCTACGCGTCTTGATCGTCGATGACATCGAGATGAACCACCGCGTGCTGGCTGGCTTGTTCGGTGCTCTCGGCGGGACTGCCGCATCCGCGTTCGACGGTCGCCAGGCGATGGGCGAGCTCGATCGCGCCTGGCACGAGGGGCGACCGTTCGATCTTGTCATCATCGACCAGAGGATGCCGGAACTCTCGGGCGATGCGCTGGTGCGTCGCATCCGCGGCACGCCCGGCATCGCCGAGACCAAGCTGTTGCTGGCCTCTTCGGGGGGTGGCCATGCGCTGTCCCCGGAGACGCAGGCGATGGTCGATGCGGTGCTGATCAAGCCGATCCGCGAGCAGTCGCTGCTGGACGCCTTAGCCAGGCTGTTCGACAGCGCTGCACCGCCGCCGGTCACGCGCGAAAGCGGGTGGCGCGAAGGAAAAGAGCCGGCGCGGCCTCTGCATATTCTTGTTGCCGAGGATAATAAGATCAATCAGCAGCTCGCCGCGATGCTGCTGCGCAATGCGGGGCACCGGGTCGATATCGTCGAGAATGGCGAGCGCGCGGTCGAAACCGTGCGCGACGGCGCCTACGACATTGTGCTGATGGATGTGCAGATGCCGATCCTCGACGGCATGGAGGCGACAAGGCGCATTCGTGCCCTCCCGCCGCCGGCCGGCCGTGTGCCGATCATCGCACTGACGGCGCACGCCATGGCGGGCGACCGGGAGGAATACCTCGCCGCGGGGATGGACGACTAGCCGGCCAGTTCGGAGCGCCACAAGAACGCCGCCACATCCGAAATTTTATTTTGCGGCCCGCCGCTGTGTTGGTCGAGCGCGATGCCGTCGCGATAGAGATGCGAGGCGTTCTCCCAGTTGCCGGCCTGGATCTCGCACAACGAAAAATGCCAGCTCAAATGGCCATGGAAAAAGGCTTCATGCGGGTAGTGGGCGAGCCAGGACGCCAGGAACCTGCGGGCATCGTCCAGTGCGCCACTCTCGTAGCAGACATGGGCGAAGCCATGCGCGGCATGGGCGTTTTTCGAGTTGGCCGCCATCGAGCGCTCGATCGTCGCCCGGGCGGGCGCGAGCCGCCCGTCCTCGGACAGCGCCATCGCATGGTAGGAGAGGAACCAGAAATCGTCGCCGTAATGCGGGGCCAGGCTGTTCATCAATTCGGCGATCTGGTGCTTTTGCCCGATGCGTCCGGAGCCGCCGAGCAGGCCGTTGGGGTTCGCGGCGGTGGAAACGACTAGTGCATCGCGCGGCCAGACCGTCAGGTGCGGGTACAACGCGGCGATCGCGTCGTCGGTCCTTCCGGCGAACGCAAGCTCGAAGAACGCGATGTGGCTGGCCTCGCGCTCGGTCAGGCCGGAAGCCATCTCCTTGGCGATCCTCAAAGCCTCCCGCGCGGCCGCGACGTTGCTTTGTCGCGCCAGCATCTGGGCTTTGGCGGTATGGGCCAGGGCAAAGCGGGGGTCGGCGGCGATGGCTCGGTCATACGCTTCGGCGGCGCCGGGGTAGAACGTCAGCGCCAGATCGCAGCCCTCGATATAGGACTCCTGCGCGGCGGCGGACGTAGTGGATAAGGCGAGACCGTAGCGATCTGTCAGCATCGGAAACCCTCCGGGACAATTTGCACGTATTTCCGCACAATCGAGTTAGGCAGTCGAGTGATACGGCATGGGCGAGCAGGGGAATCGCACTTGGAATTCGCTTGCCAATGAGCTGAATAGCTTGCGCGACGTGGCGTGGGTGGATTCTACCGGGGGGTGGCAACATCACGCCCAGGAAGACCGCCATGGATCAGTTCGCCGCCTCTTGGGAGGGTCTCGAAGATCCCCGAACCGGCAATGCCAGCCAGCATGATTTCCATGAACTGCTGATGATCGCGCTGTGCACAGTACTGTGCGGCGGGCAAAGCGCGGTCGACATGGGGCTTTTTGTCCGAGCCAAGGAACCGTTCCTGCGTGGTTTCCTGACCCTGGCGAACGGCCTGCCCAGCCACGATACGTTCAGCCGGTTGTTTCGACTGCTCGACCCCGTGCAGTTCCAGGCAGCGTTTCGGCGGTTCATGGCGGGGTTCGCCGAACCCTGTCAGGGTGTTGTGGCGATCGACGGCA
>DATLTH010000121.1:0-4411 GCA_035533695.1 Allostellaceae bacterium
GTTTTTTTTGTGTTTGCTCTCTTCATTTTCGGTACTCACGTCGGAACAAGAGCTTACGAGCAGTCTGAGCGCGCCGGTTTCCGGCTCTCGCTTGATCGACTACATCCTCCACGAGCGAGTCCAGATATTCTCCCGGGAAGACACGCAGCACGCTCGCCTTGCACTTCTCGCGGATGAACTGGCGGCAGGTAGTGCGGTTGGCCCTCGGCACCTACCGCACGTCACCCCTGATCGAGGCGCAGCGCGATGAAGCGCAGATCGCCCTTGCGCTCGACGAGCAGCAGGATCGATTTGCGGCCGGCTTTCTTCGCGTCGGCGATCTTCTGGGTGACCTGGCCGATGTCTTTGATCTCTTCCTGCGCGGCTTCCATGATCACGTCGCCGGGGCGCAACCCCTTTTCGGCCGCCGCGCTGTCCTTGGTCACGCCGACGACCACGACCCCCTTGTCGTCGCTCAGGGAGAACTTGTCTTTCAATTCCGCCGTGATGTTCGACAGCGTCAGTCCGAGCGTCGTCACCGAAGGGGCGTCGCCCTTCGATGGCTTGTCCGGGTTCGCATCCTTCGCCGCCACCTGCTTGGTTTCCTCCAGCTTGCCCAAGGTGACCTGCAGGCTCGCCTGCTGACGCTTGCGCCAGACGGTCACCGTTACGGTCTTGCCGACCCGCGTCTCGGCGACCAGCCGCGGCAGATGACGCAGATCGGGAATCGGCTTGCCGTCAAAGGTCAGGATCACGTCGCCGGGCTGGATGCCGCCCTTTTGCGCCGGCCCGTTATCGTTGACGCTGGCGACCAGCGCACCGTGCGGCTTGTCGAGCCCGAGGCTCTCGGCGATCTCCCCGGTCACCGCCTGGATGCGGACTCCGAGCCAGCCCCGGTGCACTTTATGATCGGTTTCGTGGATCAGCTCGTTCACGACCTCCTTGGCGAGGTTGGACGGGATCGCGAAACCGATGCCGATCGAGCCGCCCGAGGGTGAATAGATCGCGGTGTTGATGCCGATGACCTGTCCTTCCATGTTGAACATCGGCCCGCCGGAGTTGCCCCGGTTGATCGCGGCGTCGGTTTGCAGGAAATCGTCGTAGGGGCCCGAATTGATGTCGCGCTGCCGCGCCGACAGGATGCCCGCGGTGACGCTGCCGCCAAGCCCGAACGGGTTGCCGATCGCCAGCACCCAGTCGCCGACCCGCGACTTGTCGCTGTCGCCCCAGCTTGCGGCGACCAGCGGTTTGTCGGTCTTGACCTTCAACACCGCGACATCGGTCTTGGTGTCGCGGCCGACCACCTCGGCCTTGAGGTTCGTGTTGTCGTGCAGGATGACGGTGATTTCGTCGGCGTCGGCGACGACATGATTGTTCGTCACGATGTAGCCGGCGGGATCGATGATAAAGCCCGAGCCGAGCGAGGTCGCCTTGCGCGGCCGCGGCTCGGGCTGCTCGCCGAGCTGGCCGTTATGGTCGAAGAAATCCTTGAAGAACTCCTCGAACGGCGAGCCGGGCGGAAATTTCGGCTGCGCGGAGCGCTCGTGCTGACTCTCCGGCTTGATGGTCTGCGTCGTCGAGACATTGACCACCGAAGGCAGCAGCTTATCGGCAAGATCGGCAAACCCGTCCGGTCCCGGCCGCGCCATCGCCGGCCATGCGGTCGGGCCGGCGAGCACCAGCGCGGCGGCCGTGACCACGACCGCGCGCCCCACTCTCGATGAAAAAAACGACACCTTATGCAGCTCCTTGCGGCAACCTGATTATCGCTCCGATTTAAATGGGATCCGCCGATCCCGACGCCATGGGCCGATGGCCCCGTGGCCGTCACCCGACCCGGCTCGCGCCTCAGCGCGTGAGCTTACGAGAGAAGCAGGCGGCAGACCAGATTCCTTCGCAGCGCCCGCTGTTCAGCGTCGCAACAGCCACACGATCGCGACGCCGATCACCGCGACCAGCAGGGCGGACCCCCGCAGGACCTGCGGCGGGACCAGCATCGCCCGCATCGTGACCCGCTTCATTCCTTCCGGGAACAGCGCGTAGAGGATGCCCTCGACGACGAGAACCAGCGCAAGCCCGGTGCCAAGGGCCCGCATCAGGCGCGGCGCGAACCGCCGTGCCGGGGCGCTGGCTCACCGGTCATCGGCGTTTCCCGCCGGTCGCGCCACCGGTCGCCCCGCCGGCGGGCGGCGGCGCGGCGGATGCCGGTCCAGTACCCGAAGACTGGGCGGGCGAGCCCGCAGACGCGGCCGACCCCGCCCAACCCTGGAAAAAGCGGAAGAACTTGCTTTCGGGGCTCAGCACAAAGGAGGTATTCTTGCCGGCGAACGCGTGGCGATAGGCCTGCAGCGAACGATAAAACGCAAAGAACTGCTCGTCCTGGCCATAGGCCTTGGCATAGATCGCGGTCGCCGCGGCATCGCCCTGACCACGCAATTCCTGCGCCTGGCGCTGGGCGTCGGCCAGGATCACCGTGACCTCGCGATCGGCGTTGGCGCGCACGGTCTGCGCCGCCTGGGCGCCTTCGCCGCGATAGAGCGCGGCCTGCTGCTGGCGTTCGGAATTCATCCGAGCGTAGATCGCCTCGCTGTTCTGCGTCGGCAGGTCGGCTCGGCGGATGCGGGTATCGACGACCTCGATGCCGAACGATTTCGCTTTGTCCCTGACCTCGTCGCGGATTGTGTGCATGATCGCCGCGCGCCGCACCGACAGCAGGTCCGACAGCGGCACCTTGCCGATGACCTGTCGCAGGCTGCTGCTGACCATCGCGATCAGGCGCTCCCGCACGGCATCCTCGCTGCCGACGGTCCGGTAGAAGAGCAGCGGGTTAGTGATGCGGTAGCGGGTGTAGGTATCGACGACGAGGCGCTTCTGGTCCGAGGCGATGACCTCCTCGGGGGGCGGCTCGACATCGAGCAGGCGCTTGTCGAAAAAGACGACGTTCTGCAGGAAGGGGATTTTGAACTTGAGTCCGGGCTTTTTGATGACGTGCACAACCCTGCCGAATTGCAGGAGCAGCGCCTGCTCCGTCTGCCCGACGATGAACAAGGAGCTCAGCGCGAGAATGCCGGCGCCGATCAGCGCCGCACCGATGATGGCGAGGGCGCGCCGGCTCATCGCGACGAACCTGCGAAAGGCTGGACCGCCGGTGCGGCGCCGCCGGCGGGCGCAGCCGCCGACGGCGCCGGGCTGGCGAGGCCCGGCAGCGGCAGGTACGGCACGACGCCGCTCTTGCCCTGCGCCGCGGGGTCGATGATCACCTTATTGCTGCCCTCGAGAACCTTCTCCATCGTCACGATAAAGAGTCGCTCACGGGTTACGTCCTGCGCCGCCTTGAATGCCTTGTAGACCGAATCGAAACGCGCGGCGTCGCCGGTTGCCTGGGCCACGACCTGCTGGCGAT
The DNA here is from genome assembly GCA_035533695.1 of Allostellaceae bacterium. Lineage (GTDB taxonomy): Bacteria > Pseudomonadota > Alphaproteobacteria > ATCC43930 > CGMCC-115725 > DATARH01. Next base: position 3,383 of record DATLTH010000121.1, read on the forward strand.
AGGCCTCGGCGCCCTGGACGATCTTGGTGGCTTGGCCGCGCGCCTTCGGGACCACGCCGTTGCGATACGACTCGGCCTCGTTCTTCAGGCGAGCCTGGTCGGCGAGCGCCGCCTGCACGTCGCGGAACGCGGCGATGACCGGGCCCGGCGGATCGACCCGCTGCAGGGTGACCTGGGTGACCTCGATCCCGGCGCCGTAGGAATCGAGCAGCAGCTGCAGCAGCTTGTCCGTGTCGTTCTCGACCTGCTGGCGCCCGGCCGACAGCTCCATCGCCAGTGGGTGCTCGCCGATGACCTCGCGCAAGGCGCTTTCGGCGGCCGCCTTGACCGTCTTCTCGGGCGCGCGGATGTTGAACAGGTAGTCTTTGGCGTCCTTGATCACCCAGAAGACGGTGCAGTTGACATCGACGATGTTCTCGTCGCCGGTCAGCATCAGCGACTCTTGCGGCACCTGGTTGCCCTCTGTCGGCTGGCCGGTGGCGTTTTCCTCGCTGCGGAAGCCGATTTCGGTGCGAGTGACTCGCGTGACTTTGGGCCTCTCGACGCTCTCGATCGGCGCCGGCAGGTGGTAGTTGAGCCCGTTCTGGGTGATGCGGTTGTAGGCGCCGAAGCGCAGCACCACGCCGACCTCGTCCGGCAACACCCGGTAGAAACCGCTCGCCAGCCACAATACGACGATCGCGAGGACGGCGACCCCAACGCCGGCGCCGGCGCCAAAGCCGCCGGGGAGGGCATGGCGGAGCCGGTCCTGAGCACGCCGCAGGATTTCCTCGAGATTGGGCGGGATCGGCCCGCGACCATTGCCGCGCCCGCCGCCGCCCCAGGGACCGCCGCCCCAGGGACCGCCGCCCCCACCGCCACCCGGACCGCCGCCGCCACCCGGACCGCCGCCGCCACCGGGACCGCCGCCCGGACCGCCACCGCCGCGAGGCCCGGTGCCCCAGGGACCACCGCCCTCACTGTGCCAGATCATCGAACCAGACCCTTTCCGCGGCTGCGTCGGGCTGCGCTACGGCGCGGCGAGGCGGC
>DATLTH010000122.1:0-5244 GCA_035533695.1 Allostellaceae bacterium
TGCTGATGTCGGGCTTTTTCGACCGGCACCCGAAGATCAACGCCGCGGTGTTTGAGGCGTCGTCGACCTGGCTCAGCTTCCTCATTGACGAGTGCGACAAGCATTACCGGCTCTACAAGAACGAGCGCCAGTTGCCGCCGCTCAAAAAGCTGCCGAGCGAGACCTTCTTCGAGCACTGCATGACCGGCTTCGAGGGCGACGAGGCGCCGCCGGCGCGGTTGCCGGAATTCTACGGCGACATCCTGGCGTGGTCGTCGGACGTCTATCACCACGACGGCGACGATGCGTGGCGGGCGATCGAGACGATGCAGAAATACGGGCTGCCGAAAGAGGACCAGGCCAAGTTCCTCGGCGGCAACGCCCGCCGCCTCTACAAGGTGCAGGCGCCAACGCACATCATCCGCGACCGGGTCACCGAAATCGAGCGCCCCGACTGGTGGCCGACCGAGGAGGAAGTTCGCGCCTCGCTGAAGCCGGAGGCGGCGGTCACGCGGCCGTAAAGCACGCCAGACGCATGCACGGGAGGATGACCGATGCCGCAAGCCCTCTATGTCGGCCTTCAGGATGACGACAAGATTGCCGCCTTCGCGATCGATCCCGCCAGCGGACATCTGACGCCGCAGGCCGAGCTGGCCGCGCCCGGCGGGCCGTCGGTCATGGCGCTCGGCCCCGACCGGCGGACGCTCTATGTCGGGCTGCGCGGCGAGCCGGCGATCGCGACATTCGGCATCGCCGAAGATGGCGCATTGCGGCTGCGCGGAACCGCGCCCCAGCCGCACGCGCTGACATTTCTCGCCATCGACCGCAGCGGCAAATTTATGCTGTGCGCCTATTACCAGGGCGGCGGCGCGGCGGTGTACCGGCTGGGCGCCGACGGCATGGTCGGCGCCGCCTCGCAGGACTGGCTGGCGACGGCCCAGGGCGCGCATGCGATCGCGACCGACCCGTCCAACCGCTTCGCCTTCGTGCCGCACATCGCGCGCATCCAGGACAACGTGATGGAGCCGCCGAAGAACATCGCCGGCCCCAACGTCATCATGCAGTTCCGCTTCGATGCCGCAACGGGCCGGCTCAGCCCCAATTCGCCGCCCCTTGTGGCGCAGGCAGAGATGATCGGCCCGCGCCACTACATTTTTCACCCCAGCCTCGAAATCGTCTACTTCTCCAATGAGCAAGGCTGCAGCGTCACCGCCTACCGCCTCGACAAGGCGGCCGGAACACTGGCCGCCATGCAGACGATCTCGACGCTGCCGGCCGGCCACAGCGAACGCGCGACCTGCTCGCAGATCCACCTGACCCCGTCGGGCCGGCTGCTCTATGTCGGCAACCGCGCCCCCAACAGCAGCAGCATCGCCGGCTTTGTCGTCGATCCGGCGAGCGGACAGCTGAGCGCGGCCGGGCATGCAGCGACCGAAGCGGTGCCGAGCGCCTTCTGCCTCGACCCCGCCGGCCGCTTTCTGTTCGCCGCCGGCACCGCGACGGACCGCCTTGCCTCCTACGGCATCGACGAGACGACCGGGGCGCTGAAACCGCTGGCGACCTACCAGGTCGGAAGGCGGCCGGCCGCGTTGCTGGCGTGGGGAAGTTGATGGCGGCGACGAAAAATTTCGCGGTGTTCGACGGCGACAGCCACGTCGTCGAACCGCCGGCATTGTGGGATCGCTATCTCGACCCGGAATACCGCACGCTCGGCAGGCACGCGCTGTGGCGGCAGGAAGGCCGCACCGCCTCCTATCTGAAGGTCAACGGCGAGGTCTTTCGCGATACGACAAACCCCAATCTGCCGCGGCATGCGTTGTGGCGGCCCGGCATGGACTGGGATGCGATCGGCGCGCTCGACCCGCATGTCCGGCACGAGATCAACGAAGGCGCCTCGGACCCGCAGGCCCGGCTCGCCGACATGGACGCGATGGGGGTCGACCAGACGCTGCTCTACCCGACCTGGTTCGCCGAGGGGTTCTTTCTGGTCAACGACCCGGACGTGGCCTATGCGCTGGCGCGCGCCTACAACGACTGGGTCGCCGATTTCTGCAAGGCGGCGCCGACGCGGCTCTACGCCGCCGCGATATTGCCGCTGCAGAACATGGATTTCGCGCTCGAGGAATTGCAGCGCGTGGCGCAAATGCCGTGCTTCCGCGCCGCCTTCATCCGGCCGATGTTTGTCGAGGGCCGCTATTCGAACCACCCCTATTACGACCCGCTATGGGCCGCATTGGAGCGGCTCGGGGTGACGGCGGCGGTGCATGCGACGCCCGGCCTGTGGAACCCGGAATGGACCTCGCACGGCCCGTTCATCGAGAAGATGAAGGACCGGCTGGTGCAGCCGGCGGCGCCCGGCGGGGGCGGCGGACCGTTTGCCGGCGGCGGCGGCGGCGCGGCCGGAACGACGACGTTTTCCGGCGCCACCCCGCTCGGCCATCCGCTGGCGCCGATCCTGGCGCCCTGGCTCGACAATCACATGTTTGTCGCGGCGACGCTGATCGGCTTTACCGTGATGGAGCGCTACCCGGCGATGAAGGTCGTCGTCGCGCATGGCAAGGCGTCCTGGATGCAGGAAGTCCTGGAAAAGATGGAAGCCTCGACCCGTGTCATCCCGCTCTTGCATCATTACCCGGTCTCGACCGAGCCCGAAGAGACGTGGGAACACGGCAACGTCATGCTCGGCTTTGACGCCGAGGAGCGGCTGATCCAGAAACTGCCGCACGAGTTCGCGGAAAAAATCGTCTGGGGCTCGCGCTATCCGCACCACGATGCGACGAGCGCCTGGGACGCGATCGCCCGCCTGCGCAACGCCGATGTTCCGGAAACGCTGATCGCTCGCATGATGGGGCAGAACGCGGCACACCAATTCGGTGTCGAGCCGGTCCGTGGGACGGCGGCGGAGCCGGCTCGCGCATAACACTGAGGCAACGGCATCATGACAGCGGAAAACAGGCTCGCGGGCGGGCCGGGCGAGATGATGGGCAATGCCGGTCCCGGCATGCTGGCGGGATTGCGCGTCATCGAAGTGGCCGACGAGCGCGCCGAATACACGGGGCTTCTGCTCGCCGGCCTCGGCGCCGAAATCATCAAGATCGAGCCGCCCGAGGGCAATGCCACCCGGCATATCGGCCCCTATCTCGACGACCAGCCGGGGCCGGAGCGCTCACTCTATTTCTGGAACTACAACCGCAACAAGAAATCGGTCGTGCTGGATTTGCGGGAAATGCCAGCGAACCCCGCTGCGCGCGAGCATCTGCTGCGCCTCATCGGCGGCGCCGACATCTTGCTCGACGCGAGTTGCGGCGCGCTGAACACGGCGCTGGGGCTCGATCGCGCCGCGCTCAACGCCCGTTTTCCCCAACTGGTCACCGCGCGCATGACGCCGTTCGGCGATGACGGGCCGTGGGCCGATTTCAAGAGTTCGGACCTCATTCACCTGGCGCTCGGCGGCGTCATGATGAATTGCGGCTACGATCCCGGCCCCAACCTCGAATACGACACGCCGCCGATCGCGCCGCAAATCTGGCACGCCTACCACATCGCCGGCGAGCAACTGGCGACCGGCATCATCGCCGCGCTCATTCACCGCCACCGCAGCGGCGCCGGGCAGGATGTGTCGGTGGCGATCCACGAGGCGGTGGCGAAGAACCCCGAGCAGGACATCATGTACTGGGTCATGCGGCGGGTGCCGCTGTGGCGGATGACCAACCGCCACGCCGGCGAGTTCCCCAACCACAGCCCGAGCATCTGCCACACCAAGGACGGGCGCTGGTTCATCACCCACGGCATGGGCGCGCGCGACCTGAAAAACCTGGTGCCGCTCTTGAGCAAGTACGGCGCCGAAGCGGATCTGCAGCCGCCGCCGCCCGACGCCGACCTGCGGGCGCGCCAGGTCCCGGGCACCGCCGGCAGCGACGAGACGCGGGCGCACATGCTCGACGTGGTGCAGCGCTTTGTCCGCGCCTGGACCTACAAGGACATGCCATGGCGCGAGGCGCAGGATGCGGGCCTCCTGTGGGCGCCGCTCAGAAAGCCGCACGAGAACGCACTCGACGAGCACTGGCTGACGCGCCACACCTTCGCCGATGTCGAGCACCCCGAGCACGGGCGCAGCTTCCGTTACCCGACCTCGAAATGGCTCAGCAGCAAGACCAGCTGGCAGGTCGGCCGGCGTGCGCCGCTCTTGGGCGAAGATACCGCAGCGGTGCTTGGCGAAGTGGTCTCAAGTCCATCTGGGCGGCGGCCGAGCGTGCCGGCGGCGCCGCGCCGCGCCGTCAACCCGCGCCTCTCGGCAATGCACAACAAGCCGTTCCCGCTGCAAGGGATAAGAATCCTCGATTTCGCCTGGTTCCTCGCCTCGGCTGGCGGCACCCGCTTTCTCGCCGCGATGGGGGCGGAGAGCCTCAAGGTCGAGTGGAAGGACAATCCCGACACGCGGCTCGCGGCGATGGCGCCCGTCGGCGGCCGCGCGGCGCGCGATGCCGCAACCGGCCCCTTGCCCGGCGTGCGCGACAGCGACATGGGCGGGCAGTTCAACAACAAGAACGCCGGCAAGCGCGGCATCTCGCTCAATATCCGTCATCCGAAGGGGCTCCAGATTGCCAAGGATTTGGTGCGCATCTGCGATGTGGTGGCCGAGGGGTTTTCGCCGGGCGTCTTGCAGCGCCTCGGGCTCGGCTACGACGTGCTGAAGTCGATCCGGCCCGACGTGATCTACATCCAGCAGTCCGGCATGGGGGCGCACGGCACCTACGGGCGGATGCGCACGGTCGGGCCGGTCGCCGCGGCCTTCGGCGGGCAGGGCGACATGTCGGGCCTGCCGGAGCCGGCGATGCCGGTCGGCTGGGGCTATTCCTACCTCGACTGGATGGGCGCCTACGGCTATGCCCTCGCGCTCCTGGGCGCGATCTACCACCGCGAGCGTACCGGCGAGGGGCAATGGATCGATGCCTCGCAATGCGAAAGCGGCATCTTTCTGACCGGGATGACGATCCTCGACTGGTCGGCCAACGAGCGCCAATTCCGCCGCTACGGCAACCGCTCGCCCTACAAAGAGGCCGCGCCGCACGGCGCCTATCGCTGCCGGGGCGCGGACCACTGGATTGCCATCGCCTGCTTCACCGACGGTGAGTTCGAGGCCCTGGCGCAGGCGGCCGAACACGAAGGCTGGCTCGACGACCGCCGCTTCAGCACGTTGGAGCACCGGCTGTTGCACCAGGATTCGCTCGACGCCGCGGTCGAAGCATGGACCCGCACCCAGGA
>DATLTH010000123.1:0-10819 GCA_035533695.1 Allostellaceae bacterium
CGCCGATCGTCTTCGGCCAGGCCGGCATCGGCCCGGAGGACGTCGACGTCACGGGCTCCTACGACGCGTTCACCTTCACGACGATGCTGCAGCTCGAGGATTACGGGTTCTGCAAGAAGGGCGAGGGCGGCCAGTACGTCAGCGACGGCACGATCACATTGGGCGGCAGGCGGCCCAACAACACCTCGGGCGGGCATCTGTGCGAGGGCTACACGCACGGCATGAACATGGTGATCGAAAACACCCGGCAGTTGCGCCACGACGCCGACGATTCCTGCCCGGTCGGGCCCGACGGCAAGCGTCAACACACTTACGATTACCGCGAAGGCGGCTGCCGCCCGGTCAAGGATGTCGAGGTCAGCGCCAATCTCGGCTGGGCCAATCCGGCGACCGCGTCGTCGATGGTCATGCGGCGCGGCTGAGAGAAAGGGAGACAGAACGATGCCAGGAATTCAGGCGACCTATCTCGGCATGCCATTGCAAGTAGCCGATCTCGATCACGAGAACCTCGACTACTTCAAGCACTGTGCGGCGCACGACTTTCACCTGCAGGCCTGCGCCGGCTGCGGCCGGTTGCGCTATCCGCCGACGACCGCCTGCCCGTGGTGCATGACGCTCGAATCGACGTGGAAACGGGTCGAGGGCAAGGGCGCGGTGCACTCGTACACCGAGGTGCATCACGCGATCCAGCCGGCTTTCCGCGAGCGCAGTCCCTATCTGGTCCTGCTGGTCGACCTCGACACGCAGAAGGGCGAGCCGACCCCGGACGAGGCGTTGCGCGTGATCGGCAATCTATGCACGCCAGACGGCAAGCTCGCGCCGCCCGACATGGTGAAGCGCGTCGGGATCGGCACGCGGGTGCGCATGGTCTTCACCGATGTGGCGGAGGGTCTAGCCTTGCCGCAATGGACAATCGACGAGACCGCGGCGCAGCCGGCGAAAATCTGGCGCTACCCGCAGGAGTAACGCGAGAGGGGCGCCGGGCGGCGGTGCCCCTCCGCGACCGCGGCTGGCGGCTCAGGAGGCCATCGGGTATTTGGCGAAGATCGCCTCGGCCTGCGCGAACGCCTTGTCGACAGCCTCTTTGACCGTTGCATGTCCCTGGGCGACATCGACCAACGCCCGCTGGAAGATGTGCTCGTCTGAGACGTCGGCCCAGGCCGGGTTGTAGGAAAACCAGCGCGGCAGCGTCGGCCGCTTGAAGCCCTGCTCGATCATCGGCAGCAGGTGCGGGAGGACATTTGCCGGGCCCGTCTTGGTCCACCACGGGTCGCTCAAGGCCTGTTGCGGGTAGACCGGCACGGCGCGGCCGACGCCGCCCTTGACCCATTCATTCTCGACTTCCGGTTGCATGAAATACTTGGCGAAGTCCTTCGCGACCGCGAGGTTCTTCGCGCCCTTCGGGATCACCGCAACGTTAAATGCGTCTAAAAATGCCGGAATAACCTTCCCCTCGTCGTCGAGCGGCAGGGCATGGGTGATGACCTCCTTCAACCCCTCCGGGTCCGACGACAGCATCGCGATCTCGGTCGACAGCGTGCCGTCGAAATCCACGACGCACAATTTCGAGTGGAACGCATTGTTGTCGTCGGCATCATTCCAGTTGATCGAGCTAGGCGGGTTGTATCCTTGCTTGTAGAGGGTGGCGAGCGTGTCCATCGCCCTGGCTGCCGCCTCGCGGACCTTGGGGTCCTTGGAATTCAGCTTGCCATCCTTCGTAACCGTGTCCTTGCCGCCATAGGCAACCGTGAAATGTTCTTGAGTATTGATCGGATCGCCCCCGACGGTGCCGACCACGAAGCCGTAGGAATAGGTATGGCGCATGCCCTGCGCTTGCAATTTCTTCTGCATCGGCTTGAAGAAATCGAGGAACGCGCTCCATTTGTTCGGAATGTCGGAGGTCTTGTAGCCGGCCTTTTCGACGAGGCTGCCCCAGATGTGGAACGGGGTCAGCGCCCCCGCGGTCGGCAGTGCGTAGTAGCTGCGCTTTTTGGTCGTATTGTTGTAGCAATAGACGTCGGCCAGCGCTGCTTCGACCATCGCGGATTTGTGCGGCTCGATGATGTCGCTGACGTCTTCCAGCTTGTCGGCCCATGCCTGCGCGGGGACGTAGGGGAGGAATGCCGGGTTGGCCAGATCCGGCACCACGCCGCTGGTGATTGCGGTGATGAATTTCTGGCGCAAGGGGGCGAACGGCACGATGCTGTAGTCGAGCTTGTTGCCGCTCGCCTTCTCGTAATCGGCGCACAGCTTCTTGAAGGCAACGTCTTCCTGCGGGGCGAAGCCCTGCACCCACCACACCGTCGCGGTTTTGGCCTGTGCGTTGGCGATATAGGGCTGCGCAAGGCTGCCGGCCGCCGCCATTGCCAGCGATGCGCGCAACACTGAGCGTCTCGTCGGTTGGTTCATCGGCGTTTCCTTCCTGTTCGAATCCGACCGGTGCAAGTGCCGGTTTTTCTGGCGGAGCAAAGAGACGATGCCGCGATCCTGGAGCAAGCGCGGCACCGGGATAGGCCACCGCGAGCCGGCCGAGATGGCCGGCCCGCGAAGGTGCTGCTGAGCGCGGCGAAGCGCCGCCGGTCAAGTGCTTTGGATCGGGTACTTCGCGAAGATCTGCTCGGCCCGGGCGAACGACTTGTCGACCGCGTCTTTGACCGTCGCATTGCCCTTGGCGACATCGACCACCGCCGCCTGGAAGATGTGCTCGCTTTCGACCTGCGCCCAGGCGGGGTTGTAGGAAAACCATGGCGGCAGCGTCGGCCTCTTGTAGCCTTGCTCGATCATCGGCAGGAGGTGCGGAAGGACCGCTGCCGGGCCGGTCTTTGTCCACCACGGGTCGTTAACGACCGCGTCCTTGTAGATCGGCATGGCGCGGCCGATCCCGCCCTTCACCCATTCGTTCTCGACCTCCGGCTGCAAGAAGTACTTGCCGAAGTCCTTCGCCACCGCGAGGTTCTTCGCGCCCTTCGGGATCACCGCGGAGGCGGTTGCGGCATCAAAAAATCCCGGGATCTGCTTGCCCTCATCGTCGAGCGGTAGGCCCTTGGTGATGACGTTCTTCAGCCCCTCGGGGTCCGAGGTAAGCATCGCGATCTCGGTCGACAAGGTGCCGTCGAAATCCATGATGCACAATTTCGAGTGGAAGGCGTTATTGTCGTCGGCGTCGTTCCAGTTGATCGAGCTCGGCGGGTTGTAGCCCTCCTTATAGACGGTGGCGAGCTTGTTCATCGCCTTCTCCGCCGCGTCGCGGACCTTGGGATCCTTGGAGTTCAGCTTGCCGTCCGGGCTGACCGTGTTCTCGCCGCCGTAGGCGAGCGTGAAATGCTCCTGGGTGTTGATCGGATCGATCCCGACGGTGCCGACGACGAAACCGTAGGCATAGGTGTGGCGCATCCCTTGCGCCTGCAATTTCTTCTGCATCGGCTTGAAGAAATCGATCATCGCGTCCCATTTGTTCGGGATATCCGAGGTCTTGTAGCCGGCCTTCTCGACCAGGTCGGCCCAGATGTGGAACGGGGTCAGCCCGCCGGTCCACGGCAGCCCGTAATAGGCGCGTTTTTTGGTCGCGTTGTTGTAGCAATAGACGCTGGCCAGCGGCGCTGCGACCATCGCGTCTTTGTGCGGCTCGATGAGGTCGCCCACGTCTTCGAGCTTGCCCGCCCAGGCTTCCAACGAGACGTAAGGGCCGAACGCCGGTGTGACCATATCCGGCACGTCGCCGCTGGTGATCGCCGAGATAAACTTTTCCCGCAGCGGGGCGAACGGTACGATCGAGTAGTCGAGCTTGTTGCCGCTCGCCTTCTCGTAATCGGCCACCAACTTCTTGAAAGCCTCGTCTTCCTGCGGGACGAAGCCCTGCACCCACCACACGGTTGCGGTCTTCGCCTGTGCGTTGGCAACGTAGGGCCGCGCGAATGTCCCCGCAGCGGCCAACCCCAAGGTGGTCCGCAGCAGCGAACGCCGTGTCATCGTGCTCATGGTGTCTCCTTCCCCCATTCGTGATCTGTCCCACCTGATGGCGGGTCGATGCAGCGACTATAGCGCGACCCGGCCCGCCACGCCAAGCGGTGCCAGTGCACAAATAGCCCTTGAGACAAAAAACCTCCCCCCGCAGTTACTGCGGGGGGAGGCCGGTGTCGATCAGTCCGGTCGCGGAGGCCGAAAACTCAGCCCTTCACCCCGCCCATCGTCAGACCCGAGGTCATCCGGCGGCGGAACCAGTAATAAACGATAATCGGCGGCAACGCGTAGACGACCGATGTAGCCATCATCAGGTTCCACGGCGCTTCGTCGCTGTTGAGGAACGCCGCCAGCGCCACCGGCACCGTCATCGCCCGCTTATCCGACAGCATCAGGAACTGATAGAGATACTCGTTCCACGCGGCCAGCAGCGCAAACGTGCCGACCGCAACCAATGCCGGCGCCATCAGCGGCAGGTAGATGCGGAAATAGATCTGGATCGGCGAGGCGCCGTCGATGCGCGCCGACTCGTCGAGTTCGATCGGGATGCTGCGGCCATATTGCTGAAAGATGAACATCGCATAGGGCGTGGTAAACGCCACCAGCGCCGCGATGACCGACCATAGATTGTTGATCAGCCCGTAGATCTGCATGATCCGGTAGAACGGGATGGCCAGAAACGATGCCGGGATCACATAGGTCATCAGCGCCGCATTGGAGATCAGCCAACCGTGCGGGACGCGCATCCGCGAGATGGCAAAACTCGCCGAAGACGCGATCGCCAACGTCAGGAATGTCACCGCCGCGCCGACATAAACGCTGTTGCCAAACTGATGCCAGAAATTGGAGAGGTACCAGTAGCCCTCGGTGACGACGACCCAGTAGCTCATCGCCGACGCATCGGGCGGCAACAGCGCGCCCGAAAACACATCGCTGTGGCCCTCCAGCGAGACCATGAGGATGTTGTAGATCGGCAGCAACGTCCAGAAGATCAGCACGACGCTGAGCAGGGCCGCCGCGATTTTCTCGACGTATCGCCAGCGGCGGGCAACCCGCCGCATGGCCTCCGACCGCGACCGATCGGCCGCGGTCAGCCGGGGCGTCTCGACGAAGGTCGTCGTCATAGCTGCACCTGTGAGGTCCGGAACTTGCGCATCAGGATAATAACCAGCGGGATCAGCAACGGCAGCGCCGAAATCACCGCCGCAACACCGAGCCGCGGTTGAGCAAGATCAAACGCGTAGCGGATGCCAAGCGTCGCCAGCACATGCGTCGAATCCGCGGGCCCGCCGCCGGTGACGAAGGTCACCGTGTTGAAGTCGCCGAGCGAGAAGATCGTCGAGAGCAGCGTGCAGATCAGATAAAGGTTGGCGAGCAGCGGAAAGCTGACGTGAATAAAACTGCGCAAGCCGGTCGCGCCATCGACCTTGGCGGCATCGCGGATCTCGCCGGGGATCGCCATCCGCCCGGCCAGCAGGATCACCGTCCAGAACGGCAGCCATTTCCAGATGTGCGAAATCATCGCCGAGCCGAGCGACGTCCAGCGCGAGGTCAGCCAATCCGGGGCGTTGATGTGAAACACGTCGTACAGCATGTTGTTGAGCAAGCCGTATTCGCCGTTCAGCAGCCAGTGGATCGAGATGAAGGTCGGCAATGACGGCACCGCCCAGGGCAGCACGAAGATCATCAGCAAGGCCTTGGTCCACCATCCCGGCCGCATGAAGAAGCCCGACAGCAGCAACGCGCAAAACAGCTTCAAATTGATCGCGATGCCGAGGAACAGCGCCGTGTTGACGAGCGTCTCGAGATAGATCGGATCGGCGAACAGCTGCCGGTACAGGGCAGGCTGGTCGCCCATCCAGAGGCCGAAGGCGATCGGATAGACGACGAAGATGAAGAAGACCAAGAGGTAGGGAACGCAAAAGGCTATCGCCCAGGCATATTCCGAACCTTGCAGATGGCCCCGCCAGAAGTGGGGCCGTCGCATCGGTCCGGCCAATGCCTGGCTGGGAAGGGCCTGGGTCGTCTGAAGAACGTCCGCCATCGTCGCCTCTCAGGCTTTGATCTGGTATTTTGCGAAGATATCGTCGATCCGTTTGAACGCCTTCGCCACCGCGTCGGTCGATTTCATGCCGCCGGCGGTGACGTCGTGGAACGCGATGTTGAACGGATGCTCGGTGCGCACCTGCGCCCAAGCCGGGTTATAGACATAGTAAAACGGTATCAGCGGGCGGCCGCCGAAAGCTTCCTCGACGTAGACCGTCCGGTGCTCGTCGTCCTTGCTCCACCACGGATCTTTGACCAGATCGGGCTGGACCGGCAGATAGCGGCCGAGGCCGCCCCGGAGCAACTTGTCGTTGATCTCCGGCTGGAGCATGTATTTGCAGAATTCCTTGGCGACGGCGATATTTTTCGCGCCCTTCGGAACGCTCATGCTGCCGACGCCGAACCCGACGGGCATCACCGAGCCGTCGTTTTTGGCCGGCGGCGCGTAGGTGATGACGTCCTTGATCTCATCCCGCTGCGACTGGAGCATGCCCAGTTCGGTCGACAATGTGCCGTCGAAATCCATCACGCAGAGCTTCGAGTGGAAGGCGTTGTTGTCGTCGGCATCGTTCCAGTTGACCGAACTCGGCGGGATATAGCCATCCTTGAACAAGGACGACAGCCGCTCGACCGCCTTGACCACGGCCTCATGGACCTGCGGATCCTTGCCGTTGAACTTGCCGGCCTTGGTGACGATGTTTTCGCCGCCATAAGCAAACATGAATTGCTCAAAGGTATTGGTCGGGTCGTTGCCGATCGTGCTGACGACAAAGCCCGCGGCATACGTGTGGCGCATGCCCTGTTCTTGCAGCTTCTTTTGAACAGGCTTGAAGAAATCGATAAAAGCGTCCCACTTGGTGGGAATATCGGACTCTTTATAGCCCGCCTTCTCGATCAGAGTGCGCCAAATGTGAAACGGCACCACCGCGCCGTTGAACGGCACACCATAATAGGCGCGCTGCTTCGTGACGTTGTTGTAGCAGTAGACCGACTGGAGCCCGATCGGCATGATCTTCGACTTCTGGGTCTCGACCACATCGGTCACGTCGACGAACCTGTCGAGCCAAGCCTGCTCGGGAACGATCTCCGGCGGGTCGGACGGCACCAGGTCAGGCACCACGCCGCTGGTCAACGCCGACACGATCTTCTGGCGCAACGGCGCGAACGGGACGATGCTGTAGTCGATCTTGTTGCTGCTCTGCTTCTCGTAGTCCGCGACCATCGCCTTGAACGCGGCGTCCTCTTCGGGAACGAAGCCTTGCACCCACCACACTTCCGCCGTCTTGGCCTGCGCGTTGGCAATAAAGGGCCGCGCAAACGTACCGGCCGCAGCGAGGCCGATCGAGCGGTTGATCAGTGTGCGGCGGGTCAGCCCCGTCATAAGCGTCCTCTTTCCCACACGCACCCGATGGTCGCATCGATGCATAACGGGCGTAATTCTTACGAAATGGCAGCTTCAGCGAGGTGAGTCAATGCCCCTATGGTCGGTAATGGCTCACGCCGCGGGGCGTGCGACCGCCCGCGCCGCGGCGCGACGATGACCCTGCGCGATCTCTGCTGGCGCGTCGAGGAGACCTGCTTCAACGCGTTCCCGTCCCTGCAGCAGGTGCTCTTCGCGGGCTGGCTGTTGCGCTTCGCCGAAGGGGTGTCGCGCCGCGCCAATTCGCTCAACCCGCTGGACCCGGAATGCGCCGACGCCGTGGCGGCGGTTGCGCTCGCCGAGGCGCTTTATCATGCGCGGGGCCAGCCGGCGATCGTGCGTGTGCCCTCGCTCGTCGACCCGCAATTCGACCGCGCGCTGGCGGCGCGCTTCTATACCGCCGAGGGCGGGAGTTGCGTGCTTTACGGCGCGCTCGACGCGGTTGCCGCGGCCGCCGACCCGGCGGTGATCCTGCTGCGCTCGGCCGACGCCGAATGGCTGGATGCGATGTCCCGGCTGCAGCGGCACACGCCGGCGCAGGGCTCGGTCTATGCCCGCATCGTCGGGGCCATCGCGATCCCCGCCCGCTTCGCGATGATCAGCGTCGAGGGCGTGCCGGCGGCGCTCGCCTACGGCGCGATCCACGACGGTCTGCTGTGCTACGAGTCGGTCATTACCGGTCCCCGCCATCGCCGGCGAGGGCTGGCCCGCCGCGTCATCGCGGCATTGGCGTCGTGGGCCAAGGAAGCCGGCGCCGAGGGCGCCTGCCTGCAGGTCGAGGCCGGCAACGCCCCGGCCCGGGCGCTCTATGCCAGTTTCGGGCTGAGCGAACTCTACCGCTATCATTACCGCCGCGAACCGTCCGGCGGGGATCGGCCGCGCACATAGGAAGCGGCGCTGCGCCCGGCGATGCGGCCGAACACGGCGCCGGCCATCAGCCCGGTGCCGCTCGCGTAATTGTGATAGAAAAGCCCGCCGGCGATCTCCCCGGCGGCGAAGAGGCCGGGGATCGGCGTCCCGGTCACGTCCTCGACCGCGGCGTCACTGGTGATCTTGAGGCCGCCGAAGGTGAAGGTGATGCCGGTCGTCACCGCGTAGGCCTCGTAGGGCGGGGTATCGAGGCGTTGCGCCCAGTTGGTCTTGTCGAGCGCGAGGCCCTGCGTCTTCAGCCCGTCATGGATGTTCGGGTTGAACACCACGTCCGGCCGCGATGCCGCGTTGAACGCGCGCACGGTGTCGAGGAAGCCCCTTGGATCGACGCCTTCCATGCGCCCCGCCAACGCCTCCAGCGTGTCGGCCTTTTCCTTCGTCGTGCGCGGAATGCGGTATTCGTCGCGCAACAGGTGCAGGGTCTTCTGGTCGAACACCTGCCAGGCGAACATGCCGGGCTGCTTCAGGATCTCGCCGCCGTACTTGGCGTAGGTATAGGAGTGGAAATCGAGGCCCTCGTCGAGAAAGCGCTGGCCCTTCGCATTGACGACGATGCCGAACGGATAGCCGTGCTTCTGGAAGCGGTCGCCGACATCGAGGTCGCCGACCGGCGGCGCGTTGAGGTCCCAGGCGCAGGCATGCGCGCCCGACCAGTGCCCGGCCGGCGCCGCGCCGATGTCGAGCGCCATCTTGTGGCCCTGGCCCGTATTGAATCGCGAGCCGCGCACCTTGGCGAGGTCCCAGCCCGGCCCCAGATAGCGCGCCCGCATCTCGGCATTGGCCTCGAACCCGCCGCACGCGAGCACGACCGCCTTCCCGCGCAAATCGACGAGGCGGCCCTCGCGGCGCACCCGCACGCCGGCGACGCCGCGCTCGCCCTGCAACAGTGCGACGGCCGGGGTGTCGTAAAGGACGGCGATGCCCTCGCGGGCCGCGCGGGCGCCCAAGGCCTTCATCAACTCCTTGCCGCCGCCCCAGATGTGGCAGGCGAGCCCGCCCCAGAACTTGAATTTGCCGTCGACCTGGAACGCCTGGCGGCCGAGCCCCAATTGAAAGCGCACGCCCTTTTCGCGCATCCACACGCCGGTCTCGAAGCTCCTGGTGATCAGGATTTCGGTGAGGTCGGGGTCGGAGCGGTATTCGGTCATCCGCCCCATGTCGTCGTAATACTGTTCCGCGGTGTAGGTTCCGACATCGACGTTCGACAGCTCATGGTCGCTCAAGTCGGGGATCAGCCGCGCGAGGTCGTCGAACCCGTGATAGACGATCCGCCAGGCCCCGCCGGTGAACGCCGAATTGCCGCCGCGCCAATGCTCCGGCGACACCTCCAGCTGCACCACCGAAGCGCCGCCCTCCCGCGCCGCCAACGCCGCGCACGTCGCCGCATTCCCCGCCCCGACAACGATCACGTCCGCTTCGGGCATGTCCATCGCACCCTCCGATCTGCCCCCTATCCCTACCCCAGCCGCCGTCCCGGCGAAAGCCGGTCGGCACGCTGACCGCAAGTTGTGTCACTCGGGGTATCGGAAGATGCGGCCGGTTCCTCGCGGAAATCGCGCTCGCACCGGAGGCCGGGTCAATTGTCGGCGATCTCCTCATACAGCGCCGCGTAGCGCGACACCGTGACGTCAAGAGCGTAATGCCGCAGGACGCGGTCGCGCGCCCGGGCGCCGAGCAATTGCCGCGCCTCCGGTCCCAGCGCGAGGAGATGCTGCCAGGCCGCAGCAAGGGCCGACGGGTCGCGCGGCGGTACGACGATGCCGGTGTCGCCGATAACCGCGGCGCAGTCACCGATATCGGTCGCGACGCACGCAATCCCGCACGCCATCGCCTCGCCGAGCACCAAAGGCATTGCTTCGCCCGCGCTCGACGACAGGGTCACAATATCGAAGGCTGGGTAGAGGGCGTCGAGATCGCCGCGTTCGCCGAGCAGCGTCAGCCGCTCGGCCAGTCCATGCGACGCGACCGCGCTGGCCAGTTCTCGATTGCCGGGCCCGGTCTCCGATCCCGCCAAGAAAAACCGGCAATCAGTCCGCATCGCGGCGAGCGCCGCCGCGGCGGCCAGGAAGGTCTTGTGATCCTTTATCGGGTGGTAGCGTGCCGGCAGCAGAATTGCCACCGCATCATCGGCGATACCGAACTGCTTGCGGCCACGCCGGCGGGCCTCGGCATCCGGGCGCAGCGCCTGCGTGTCGAAACCATTGGGGATATGCACCCATTGCCGCGGATGATAGCCGACGCTCTCGTGGAACCGGCGGCCCGACTGCGACACGGTGACCACCGCATCCGGACGTCCCGACGCCCATGCCAGGATGCGCCGCAGCCCCGCCACGCCTGGCGCGTCAGAGGAGTGCAGGCCCCAGACAAGCCGCGGTGCCTGCCCCAGCGACAGCATCACCAAACCAAGCAGGTCGGCATGATACAACCATGTCTGCAGAATATCGGGACGCACCTCATGCAGGA